>JAKAQU010000329.1 GCA_021819535.1 Pseudomonadota bacterium
CCCGGCAAGGCCCGAACAGAGCGCCGAGATGATCATCACCGAGGCGATCACGGCGCGGACATTGACGCCGGAATACTCCGCCGCCTCGCGATTGCCGCCGACCATGTACACATAGCGGCCAAACCGTGTGTAGGTGAGCACGATATGGGCGAGGGCGAGGACGAGTGCCGCGACGATGACGATCCACGGCACCGGGCCGAGCCCGCCATTGCCGAGTGAAGCGATCACCTTCGGCACCGCGTAGGCGATCTGCCCGCGCACCAGCATCGCGCAAATCCCGGCCCCGATCTGCAACATCGCGAGCGTCATGATGAAGGAGGGAATGCCGATCCAGGTGATCCCGAACGCATTCACGGCGCCGAGCGCGAAACTGCCGAGAACGGCGAGCGCGATCGCCGCGACGCCCGGCAGCGGCAGATTGGCGATGTTCACGCTCGCATCCTGGGCGGTGAAAAAGGCGAGGATGATGCCGGTCGCGTTGGCGACGCTGGCGACGCCGAGATCGATCTCGGCGCAGAGAATGACGAAGGTGAGCCCCACCGCCATGATCCCGGTCACCGAAATCTGTTGCAGGATATTGGCGAGATTGTCGAGGGTGAGGAAGGACGGGCTGGCGGCGGAAAACAGCGCGACCAGGAACAGAAGGGTCGCGAACGGCGCGATATTGCGCAGCCGCAAGCGCAGCCACTGCCCACCGCGCGCTCGCCGCGCCGCGTGCGGCATGTCTGTCGCGCCGGTTGCGATCGGATCCTTGCTCATGCGGCGGCGAGAAGCCGGTCCTTGCTGACCGCTTCATCGGCGAATTCGTGGGCAATGCGGCCTTTGCGCATCACCAGGATGCGATCGGCGAGCGCCAGCACGGTCTCCGGCTCGGCCGAGACGACGATGATCGCGAGCCCCTCGTCGCGTAGCCGGCGCACGATGCGCACGACGTCTTCCTTGGCGCCGACATCCATCCCCCGCGTCGGCTCGCTCAGCATCAGCACTTTGGGCATGAAGGTGAGCCATTTCGCCAGCGCCACTTTCTGCTGATTGCCGCCCGAGAGGGTGCCGAGCACCCGCCCGGGCTCGGCCGGGCGGATGCCGAGCGCGGTGATGTGCCGGCGCGCGATCTCCTGTTCGCGCTTCGGTTTGAGCCAGAGCCGGGCGAGGCGGTCGAGCACGCTGATCGACATGTTTTTGTAAAGCGGCTCCAGGGCGAACAGCATGCTGCGCCGGCTTTCGGGCACGAAAGCGACGCCGGCGCGGCGCGCCTCCGTGGTGTTGCGAAGCCGCACCGGACGGTCGTCGATGCGGACGACGCCGCGCTCGGGCGGGGTTTTGCCGAACAAAGCGCGGGCGAGATCGAGCCCGCCCGAGCCCATGAAGCCGTAGATCCCGAGCACTTCCCCGGCGCGGAGGGTGAGCGAGACGTCGCGGAACGCGCCGGCCAGGCCGAGCCCGTCGGTGGTCAGCACCGGGCGCGCCGCGGACGGGCTTTCCAGCCGGATGTCGCCGCGATAGCTTTCTTCCAGCTCGTGATGCCCGGCGCCGATCATGCGCTCGATCAGCCACGTCTTGTCGATCTCGGCAACCCGCGCCGCGCCGGCCTTGGCGCCGTTGCGGAATACCGTCACGCGGTCGCAGACGGCGAGCACGTCGTCGAGGAAATGCGAGATGAAAACGAAGCTTCTGCCCTCGGCCCGGAGCCGCGCCAGCAGCGCGAACAGGCGCGCGATCTCGGGTGGCGAGAGGGCCGAGGTCGGCTCGTCGAGAATGATGATGCGGGCACCGGAGAACAGGACGCGCGCGATCTCGACGAGCTGCTGCATGCCGAGCGGAAGGCTCCCCATCTCGGCGCGCGGGTCGATCGAGAGGCCGAGATTGTCGAGATGGGCGCTGGCAATGCGGATCATCGCCGGCCAGTCGATGGCGCCGAAGCGATTTTGCGGCTGCATGCCGAGCAGCACGTTTTCCGCGACCGAAAGCGTCGGCACGATCGCGAGTTCCTGATGCACCATGCCGATACCGGCGGCGCGGGCATCGCGGGCGGAGCGGAACCGCACGGCCTGGTCGTCTATTCGCATCTCGCCCTGATAATCGGCGTGAACGCCGGCGATGATTTTCATCAGCGTCGATTTGCCGGCGCCGTTTTCGCCGACGAGACCATGGATCTCGCCGGCGGCGAGGGCGAAATCGACGCCCTTGAGCGCTGCGACACCGCCAAAGGATTTGGCGACGGCGCGGAGTTCGAGGCGGGGCGTGGATGTCATCAGGCGGGATTTCAGATCAGGTAGTGCTTTTCCATCCACAGCATCCCCGGCGCATTCGACTTGGTGACGACCGGGCCGTCGGTCACGACGCTTTGCGGGATGCCGCCGGGGCCGGTTTTTTCTCCGCCGGTTACGGCGGCGACCCCGGCAACGATCGCGCCGCCATGGATGCGGCAGGAGGGGTTGCGCACGGTCGCGTGCATGCGCCCGTCCAGCACCGCCTCCAGCGCCGGCGGCATGGCATCGCAGCCGCCGATCAGGATATTGGTGCGGTTATGCGCCTTCATCACGTTATAGGCGGCGAGCGCCATATCGTCGTTATGGAAATAGGCGGCGTCGATCTTCGGATATTTGGTGAGCAGCGTCTCCCAGATCCGCGCCGTCTTGGCGACGTCCCAATCCGCCGGCGTGGTGTCGAGCACCTGCAGCTTGGGGTATTTCTTGACCACGGAATTGAAGCCGCGGGCGCGGCCCTGGGCGCCGGTATGGCCGAGCGCGCCCTGGGTCATGACGATGGTACCCTCGCCATTGATCGCGTCCACCAGCGATTGCGTCACCGAGGCGCCCATGAATTCATTGTCGGGGGCGAGGAAGCTGTGCACCTTGATCTGATCGAGCGGCGCGATCAGCGTATCCATGTCGATCACCGGAATGCCGGCGGCGATCATCTTGTTGACCGGCGCGGTCAGCGTGCCGATGCCGAAGGCCTGGATCGCGACGAAATCCCATTTCTGCGAGGCCATGTCGTCGACCGCGGCGCGCTGCTTGGGCGCTGAAAGCTCGCCGTCGAACCAGGTGACCTCGACATTGAAGAGCTTGCCCCAGTATTCCGCCGCGCGCTTGCCCTGCGCGCACCAGGTCGCTTGCAGCCCGGCATTGGAGAACGCGGCGCGGAGCGGCTTTGACGACCGCCCGGCGACTTCCCCCATCTCCGCGGCCAGCGCCGGCGCGATCCCGAACAGCGCCGCCCCCGCCGCCGCGGCCTGCATGAAGCCCCGGCGGTTCTGTCTCGCCAATGTCTTGTCGGGAGAGTTCTCGTTGTCAGACATTTTTTCCTCCTCGCAGTGACGCCGCCTCATTGTCGGGCGGTCGGCCGGATGTTTTGTATCTTGGACGGGAATACTCTGCCCGAATTCCGGGTAATCTGGCAATGCCCCGGGAATGCCCCGGGAATGCGCCGGCAACGCCATTTATGATGGCGGCAAACAAGGGGCGGGGAAGGTGGCCGATCGTGCCGCCAAATCGC
>JAKAQU010000330.1 GCA_021819535.1 Pseudomonadota bacterium
GCTTGCGGTCACCGTCTGCGTAAAGGCAGCACCTTCCCTAGAATTCCAGCTTTTAACCGTGACCGAGATATCGCCAGCCAAAGTGAGTGCGCGTTCCATCGTGAGATCGAGGACATTGGCGCCCGCGCCAAAGGAGGGGTTGGCGGAAAGTGTGAGGCTAGGCGTGACAGTTTGTGCCAGAGGCTGAAAATAGAGGGTGGTGCCGGCGACGAACACATCAAATCCCTCGCGCTCAGCAAGCCACACCAGAAGATTCCATTCCGTGGTCGCGCGCGAGAATTGATCGAGTGTGATGCGGTCGTGCTCGTTGTTGTAATAGCGCCCGACCGGCGTCGTCGTTGGTGTCACCACCGCTTGCAGATTATGGTTGGCGGCAAGGAGGGTCGCGATATCAGAGGCGGTCTGATTGGCGTAGCTTTCCTGAATCCGGCTCTCGATGAAAACAGATGTGAGATCGCGCCCTTCGAGATGCACCGTATTGCGTAGAGCATCGATCTGAAGGCTGTCGACAACTCCTTGAATGAGGCTGGTCCAGATGATGGCGCCGAGTGGTTGGGACCCCGGCGCGAAACCCGCCTGGAGATCGACCATCATGAAGCTTTGTGAGGCAAAGAATGCGGCGTCAGCGATCGGGTCGGCGCCGAGGGCAAGCGACGTCGAAAAACGATCGGCGGCGTAGTGATTATTCGAGACGACGAAGGCATCGCGCACGCCCTGCACGACGGTGCCGTTGATCAGGAGGCGAAGCCGCGGCGCGCGCACCGTGCCACCTTGCGCGGCACCAGTCCCTGGGGCGGCATTGAGTATGCCGGTTGCGAACGCACTGCTCGCAAGCGAGGTCGCCGGCGAAAAGAAACTTCCGAGTGTACCGCTCATTGCTGCGCGATCCCGCCGCCGGCGTTGGGGTCGAGATCGGGGATGAGAAGGGTATTGACGCCGCTCAGCATCGGATCGCTTAGGTTATTGAGTTCTGCAATCCTGATCCATTGCGTGGCATCGTTTAGATATTGTGCGGCAAGCTGAAATAGATTGCCGCCAGCGATCGTGATCGTCTGCATCAGGAACTCGCGTTGGCAAGATTGGTCATCGTGCGGCCAACATAGCCTTGTGCCGCGGTGAGACCGGCAAGCGTGCCCGCGGCCGAGGTGGCACCCCCAAGCGCGCTGACCGCGGCAAGCGGGTTGGTTCCGGCGAGCGGTGCTGCGCTGCTGGCAAGCCCGCTTGCCGCTTGCCCCATGCCGCCGGCGATGCTTGCCTGCAGGGCGGCAACGCTATTCTGCGCGTTGAGATAATTGCTGGTGCCGAGCGTGGTTGCAGACGGCGCGGCAAGTGCTGTTTGCGCGCCGGCGAAATCGATGCCACTTCCCGCCGCGAGGCTGGCGGCGCTCGCGAGATCGTTGGTCGCCTGGCCGGTGAGTGTCGCAATCAGCCCTTCTGCGAGCTGCACCTCATCCTGCACGACGGTGCAGGAGATCCGGTAGGGGATCCACCATCCTGCCTGATATTCAGCGGAAAATTCCGAAATCACCACCGAATAGAAGAAAATGTCCCATGACAGCGGGAGTGTGAGGCCGGCGCCGCGCAAGCTATCGAGAAGGAGTGCGCGCGCATTGGCATCACCGCCGGTAAAAATGCCGGACCAGGAGATCGCGGCATCGTCGCGTCCCATCGCGTCGATGACGCGCGCGCCGCCCGGCAGGCGATGCACGGCCATACGCTGCGCCCCGCCAAAGGAAAGATAAGGCGGGATCTCGAACCCGGAGAACAGCACCGGGCCGAGGGTCAAGGTGACATCGGACATCATGTTCTCGTTGGTAATTGGCAAATGTCAGGGAACGACGGGTGCGCCGGGCCAGAGTGCGCCGACGCGCGGATCGACACCCGAATACCCCGCCGGCGGCCGCGCGGCGCTGGTCGCCATTTGCTCGCCGATCCAGTGCCCGACGCGAACGCCATCGAAAAACACATCGCCATGGATCGAAATCATTCGCTCTGTCGCAGCACTCGCGCCGCGCGGTGCTGCCGATGGCATGGCATCGAAAAGCGGCGAACGTGGTGCTGCAGCACCTGGCCCGTTTGCGGAGGGCGGGATCGCGCTCGGCGTTGTGGCAAGGGGGTAGGGTGCGATCTCTTCCGGGGCGGCGGCGGCCAGTGCGGGAGAGATGAAGAATTGTGCAGTTTGCGAGGGCGCGTTTTCGCGCATGGGGGACGCCATCACTTGCGGCGTGCTCGGCATCATCGCGCGTGTGGTTGCGAGAAGGTCTCCGAGCGGCAGCGCATCGGGCATGGATAGGCGCGGCACTTCTTCTGCTGGGAAGTATGGCGAAGGCGAAATCGGGGCGCGCGGCGCGCTTTCGGAATAAGCGGGCGGCAAGGATTGGGAGGCAAACGGTAAAACCTCGATCCGCGGCGTGCGCGGTGCCTCGCTTGGCGCCGCCGGCTCTGGCGGCGATGGTGCTGAGGGTGAGACGGGCGGCAGCGGCACATCGTGCGGCGCGACAAAGGTCGGCTCGGCGACGGGTACGATCGCCGGCCTGGGCGCGGATTGCGACCAGGACGCGCGATCTTCGGCGACGATCGCCGTCTTTTCAGCCCCCTTGGCCTTATCGATCACAGCCCCGGCCACGGCATAGCTGTGCAATGCCGGGCGCGCTGCTCGCCGCAACTCAGCGAGTTCGGCCAGGCTTTCACCGATCGCGGCATTGAGGCTTTCGAGATCGCCGTGAATTTCCGCGATCCCTGCCGAAACCTCGTCATCGAGGGCGAGCGAGATGCCGATATTGTGCGTATCGTTCATGAGAGTTCGGCAACGGCGCGCGCAAGTTCGGCGGCGAGGTCGGTTGCGAGTTCGGGAGCAAGAGCGGCGGCGGGAGCCAGGAAAGGACGCGGGCGCATCGTATGGGTGCCAAATTCCCGCGCCATCGTATCCTCGCCATGGGCGAAGATGCGTGCGCCAGCGTCATCGTGCAACACCGCGATCGAAATGTCAGAGCCCGCCCGCGCGCGCGCCGCATTGGCGATGGCATCCGCCATTTTGACGAGCGCGTTGCGCTTGATCTCGCCAATGTCGAGGCGCACAAGCGTGGCTGAGAGGAGACGGAATTTCTTCACCGGTCTGGCTCCTGCCAGGTCAGAGTGGACCAATCGAAGCGTCGCCCCGCGAGGGTGCCAAGCACGACCACGTAAGCAAGACGCTCGTCATCGGGAAGGCTGAACGCAACGTCGAAGGGCACCCCGTTCTGCACCAGATAGAGACAATCGATGAGATCGGGGTGCCGGCTTAGTTTTTTGCCGATTCCACTCGCATTTCCGCATCACGCCGCGCCTCCCGGAGCGCGGCCGCGACGGCGGCGAGACCCTGATCGCCGAGTTTTTGCACGATCATTTCGATCTGCCCCTCGTTCGCCGGCGCCGGCAGCGGCACGTCATCGATGGTCGCAACCGAGATCGCAAGGAGCGCCATTGCGAGATAGGGTTCGTTTTGCCCGAGCTGC
>JAKAQU010000012.1 GCA_021819535.1 Pseudomonadota bacterium
TCTCAGCGCCGCGATCATCGCCGCACCCGCGCTGCCGGCCTCGGGCTGGTCGATCGTGCTCACCGGGCGCGCGAGGACGGAGGCGAGAATATGGCGGGCCGTCGCCGAGCGCGCGGCCCCGCCGGTCATCCGAATTTCCGCCGGAATATCGCCCATCGCCATGTAACAATCGCGCGCGGCGAAGGCGAGCCCCTCGAAGACGGCGCGCGCGATATCGCCAAACCGCGTGGTCTGATCGAGGCCGATCAGCGAGGCGCGGGCGCTGGCCTCGGTGAACGGCCCGCGCTCGCCGGCGGTCGAGATGAAGGGATGAAACAGAGCGGCGCCCGGCCGGCCATGCCGCGCGGTCTCCCCCAAGCCATCGAGCAGCGCCTCGCGCGCCGGCCTCTCCCCGCCGGCAAGACGCGCGGCATCGGCGGCGATCTCGGCAAGCCAGTCGATATTGAGCGTCGCCGCCATGTTGCTTTGCGCCTGCATGGTATGGCCGGGCACGGGAAACGCCATGCAATAGCCGGTCATCGCCGGGCTCGGCCGCACGCGACCGACATCGGCGACGAGACGCATATGCATCCCGGTGCTGCCGATGATGGAAACACCCACCTCCTCGCCCGCGCCATAGAGCCCGGCGCCGAGGGCCGCGCACAGCACATCGACATAGCCGAGCACGACCGGAAGCCCGGCCGCGAGCCCGGTCTCGCGCGCGGCCTCCGCCGACAGAGGATCGGCGGTCATCGTGCCATCCGCGATCGGCGGCAGCAATGCCTCGACTGCGGTGAGATCGAGCGCTTCCAAAACCTCGCGGCGATAGGCGCGGGTGCGGAAATCGCCGAAGGTGAACGAGCCTTCGCAGGGGCTCGTGCGTCGTTTGCCGGTTGCGCGAAAATAGAGATAATCCTTGGGATGAAGCGCAGTTGCGGCGCGCGCGATCATCTCGGGCCGATGGCGCGCGAGCCACAGAAATTGCGCCGATTGCTGACAGGCGGCAAGCCCGGTTCCGGTAAAGGCGAAGGCTGCCGCGGCAGCGCCGCTTGCGCGCTTCTCGGCAACGATCGCGGCCGCGCGCGCATCGAGCCAGAGCAGGCCCTTGCCGACCGGCTCGCCCGCGGCATCGATCAGCCAGGTGCCATCGCCCTGGCCGGTGATGGCAAGGGCGAGGATTTCGCCCGCCCGGTCCCGCGCGCGGAGGGCCGCGACGAGTTCGGCAAGGACGGCCGCGGCATCAGCCCAGCTTCGCCGCATATCCTGCTCGACACCGCCGCCCTCGGCAAAATCATAGGCGTTGGGGCGGCTTGCTTGCGCGAGGACATGGCCCCCGACCTCGAAGGCGACCGCCTTGATGACCGACGTTCCGGCATCGAGCGCGAGGAGAACCGCGGTCATGCCGGCATCACCCCATGCGCGAGCGCGCGCCCGTTTTCGCCATCGAAAATATGCACATGGGTTTCGGCGAAACCGAAGGGGATCGTCTCGCCGATGCGCACCGAAACGCGCGCGTGGCTCACCGCGACCAGGATATGCCCCGCGAACTCGATTACCACATGCGCCTGATCGCCGAGCCATTGCTGCGAAATCACCGTGCCGCGGAGCGCGCCGGCGCCGAGGTCGAGATGATGCGGCCGCACGCCGAAAACGACGCGGCTCCCCGGCGCGGGTAGCGGCACGGCGGGGAGCGCGATCGTGACCTCCTCGGCGCAAAGCGGCCGCAGCCCCGACGGCACGACCAGCGCCGGAAGCGCGTTCATCGGCGGCTCGCCGATGAAGGTCGCAACGAAAAGATTGGCCGGCGCTTCTCGCAAGACGCTGCCCGGCCCGCATTGCTGCAAGACGCCCGCCTCCATCACCGCGATACGATCGGCCATGGCGTTGGCCTCGGTCTGATCATGCGTGACGAGAACCGCGGTCGCGCCCGCCGATTTCAGCGCGGCCTTCACCCGCCCGCGCAAGACCGCGCGCAATTGCGGCTCCAATTGCCCCATCGGCTCGTCGAGAAGATGGAGATCGGCGTCGCGGACGAGGGCGCGCGCGAGGCTCACGCGCTGCTGCTGCCCGCCCGAGAGCTGCGAGGGGCGCCGCGCCAGGAGATCGCCGATTTCGAGCATCTCGGCGATTTCCGCAACCCTTGCCATCACCGCCTCGCGCGAGGGGAAACGCCGGCTTTGCCGGAGGCCGAAGCCGATATTTTCGGCAATCGAGAGAGGCGGATAAAGCGCATAGCCCTCGAACGCCATCGAAACACCGCGAAGATGCGGCGCCAGTGTCTCGATCCTGCGGCCGGCGAGCGTGATCGTGCCCTCGCTCACCCGCTCGAACCCCGCGATCATGCGCAACGTCGAGGTTTTGCCGCAGCCCGACGAGCCGAGGAGGGCGACGATCTCCCCCGCCGCGACGTCGAGATCGAGATCGATCACCGCCCGCACGACGGGGCCGTGGCGGCCGGAATAGGTTTTGCAAAGACCGGAAAGCGCCAGCGTCATGCGACCATCTCCCGCACCGGCCCGGCCGCGATGCGCATGCCGGACGCCGCATCGAAGAGCAGCGCACGCGCGCCATCGGCGGTGATCCAGACATCGGATCCCGGCTCGGGCGGTGCGCCGGTCACGCTCGCCACCATCTCCTCGCCGCTCGCCAGGCGCAGCAGCAAAACCACCCGCTCATGGAGCGGGGTGATCGCGATCAGCGTCGCACGCACCGCACCCGAGAGCCCCTCGCGATGGAGCGTGATCGTCTCGGGCCGCAGCCCGAGCACGCGCCCCTCGCCGCTCTCGTCCTCGGCCATGGGAAGCGCGAGGCCGCCGATTTCCATCCCCGCCCCACCCGCCCCCACCTGCGGCCGAAGGGGGAAGAGATTGATCGGCGGGTCGCCGAACAGGCGCGCGATCGCGATCGTCGCCGGCCGGTCATAGATCGCCTCGGGCGTGTCGATCTGGCGAATGACGCCATCGAGCAGAATGGCGACGCGATCGCCGAGCGCCATCGCCTCGCGATAATCCTGCGTCACATAGATCGTCGCCGCCCCGGCCGCGCGCAAAAGACGTGGCAATTCGAGGCGCATTTCATAGCGCAGCTTGGCATCGACATTGCGCAGCGGATCATCGAGCAGCAAAATACGCGGCTCGCCGACGAGGGCGCGCGCAAGCGCTGTGCGCTGCTTCTGGCCGTTCGAGAGTTCGCGCGGGGCATGGTCGAGAACATGCTGGATGCGCAGGAGTTCGGCGATTTTCGCGATTTTTTGCTCGGTCTCGGCCTTGCCGACGCCACGCGCGGCAAGCGGGCTTCTAATGTTCTCGCGCGCCGACATGTGGGGATAGAGCGCAAAATTCTGGAAGGCCATGCCGGTTGCGCGCGCCTCGGGGCCGAGGGCCGAGACATCGCGCCCATCGATCCACACCTCGCCGCGCGCCGCCGGCTCGAGCCCGGCGATGGCGCGTAACAGCACGGTTTTTCCGGTGCCCGACGGCCCGAACAGCACCAGCGTTTCCCCCGGCGCGATCGCGAAATCGATGCCGCGCAGAAGATGATTGCGGCCGTAGCTCACCGCGATGCGGCGAACGACGAGCCCTTCCCGCGCGCTCATCCCTTCACCGCCCCGAGGCTGAGACCTTCGACCAGCCAGCGTTGCGCATAAAGCGCGAGCGCGAGGGTCGGCAGGATCGAGAGCACGATCGCCGCCGCGATCTGGCCATATTGGATGCCGGATGCGGTGACGAAGGCAAGGGCGCCGACCGTCACCGGCTGCTTGTCGGCCGAGGCCAGGATCAGGGCAAAAACGAAATTGTTCCACGCGAAGATGAAGGCGAGAAGCCCGGCGGCCGCGATCCCGGGGCCGGCGAGCGGAATGGCGATGCGGGTGAAGGCGCGCCACCAGGAATGCCCGTCGACGCGATAGGCATATTCCACATCGGGGCTCAGATCCTCGAAATAGCTCCGCACGATCCAAAGGATCAGCGGCAGACAGATCAATTGATAAACCCAGATCAGGCCGACATAGGTGTTGGCAAGACCGAGTTCCTGGAAATAGAGCGAAAGCGGCAGCAAAACGAGAAGAGGTGGCGCGAACCGGAACGAGAGCAGGGTGAAGGCGATATTCTCGCCGAGGCGAAAGCGAAAGCGGGCGAACGCATAGGCGGCGGGCACGCCGAGGAGGAGCGACAGGGCGACCGATGCCGCCGAGAGCAGCGCCGAATTGCCGAGATTGCGCATGAAGGGAAGATCGAGACTGCCGGCCGCGGTGATCAATTTGCCGGATATGAGCGCGCGATAATTCATCAGCGTCGGCGTGAACAGAAGATGCGGCGGGATGCGCAGGATCTGTTCGTTGCTCTGAAAGCTCATCAAGAAAATCCAGGCGATCGGGAAGAGAAAGAATATCAAGACGAGAACGAGCGCGAACGCGCGCAGAAAGCGCGGAAGCCCTGCGGCCCTGACATCACTGCGCGCCATGGCTGCGCTCCCTGAGTTTGAGCCATTGCTTGACGAAGACGTTCGAAAGCGCATAGGTGATCGCCCATAAAATCATCATCAGGACCGCCGAGCGCCCGACATTGGTGTATTGGAAAAATTCGAGATAGGCGCGCACCTGAAACACCATGAGGCTGTCGCCCGGCCCGCCCTGGGTCATGGCATAGATGATGTCGAATTGCTGGATCGAATCGAGCAGGCGAAACAGCGTCGCGGTGACGATATAGGGCATCAGCATCGGGAGCGTAATTCGGAAGAAAACGAAACGCCCCGGCACGCCATCGAGCCGCGCCGCCTCGAAAGGCTGGGTCGGCAGGCTGCGGAGGCCGGCCAGCAGCAGGATCATCATGAACGGCGTGTAGACCCAGATATCGACCAGCACCACCGTCAGCATCGCGGTGTTCGGATCGGAGGCCCATTTGAAGTTTGTCAAGCCAAACGCGCCGACGATCCAGCTCAGAACCCCGAAACCCGGGTTGGTCATCAGCTTCCACATCAGGGCGGCGATCGCAGGCGCGGTCATCAGCGGCAGCAGGAGCGCGATCGAGACGATGTTGTTGAGCCGTGTCCGCTCGCGGAGCAAAAGTGCTATGCCAAGGCCGAGCAGAAGCTCCAGAACCACGGTTGCCAGCGTATAGATCGCCGAGACCTCGACCGTGTTCCAAAAATCGGGATCACTCAAGACATCGAGATAGCCACTCCATCCGATGAACCCGCGGGTAAACGGCATCGCGAGATTATAGCGCTGGAGGCTGTACCAGGCAGCGGTGCCGAACGGGATCAGAATGCCGATACAGACGAGAAGTGCCGGCAGGCTCAGCGCATAGGGCAAAAGTCTCGCCCCACGGCTTGCCGCGACTCCCGCCCGCTGATGAAGAGCAATCTCGGCGCTTTCGGACATGGCATTCTCTTACCAAGAACGACCCCCTCCCCGCCCGCATGAGACGCCCGGGCGGGGAGACCGGCCGGATGCGACGATCAGCCGAGGCCCGCGCTCTTGAGCTGGCGGTCGATGCTTGCCGCGAGCTTGTCCAAACCTTCATCGACCGGGACTTGCTTTGCGACCATCTGCTGCAAGGCCGCCGCCCAATCGGTGGTGAGGTTGAAGAAGAGCGGCTGTGGCGTGAAATAGATTCTCGCCTTCGGCGCGGTTGCGGTATATTGTTCGAGGTATCCGGGATATTTGGAGATTTTCTCCTTGAATTCCGGATCCTCCCAGATTTTGGTGCGCACGGGATTGACCATGTCCATCTTGCGCGCACCGAACAGAAGATGGTCCGTCCCCGTCGCCCATTGGATGAAATCCCAGGCGGCGTCCTTGTTTTTCGAGAAATTCGACATCGCGAGCGACCAGATCCAGACATTCGCGGTCGGCGCCGTCTCATTGGGGTTGGCGGCGAAGGCACCATAGGCAAGATGGCCGCGTTCCTTGTTGTCGCCGCCATCCATGAAATAGCCGAGAATATCGGCGTCATAAATCATGCCCGAAGCGCCGGCGCCGAGATCGGTCCCGACCTGATACCAGGTATAGGTCGCCCAGTTCTTCGGCCCGCTCTTCTGGATCATCTCAACCCAGAGCTTGGTGAATTCCTTCGATTGCGGCGAGTTCATGGCGGCTTTCAGCTTGCCCCCCCGCACCTCGAAATCCTTGCCGCCATAATTCGTATAGCCGGAGAGGAAACCGGGATGGATCGTCGCCCAGGAGCGGCTGCCACGAACGCCGATACCATAGGGACCGCCGGCATCCTTGGTGATCTTGGCCGCGACTTCGAGCATGTCGGGCAGATTCTTCGGCATATGCACACCGACTTTATCAAAAATGCGCTGATTATAGCTGACATTATTGACCTCGAACCCCCAGGGCAGGCACCATTGCTTGGCCCCCGGCCCGCCCAGCGCATCGCCCGGCTTGCCCGACCACGCGGTCGAGGAACGCAGGCCCGCGAGGATCCCATCCCAATCATAGTTCGGCGCGAGTTTGGCAGGGTTCTTGAGATATTCATCGAGATCGACGAGCCAGCCGGCCGGGCCATATTGCCAGGTCTGATAGGCGCCGGTCATGAAGGCGTCATACTCGGTCGAATGGGACGAGAGGGCTGCCGTGACCTTGTCGAAATAGACGTCTTCGGGAAAAATATCCCAGGTGACCGACATTCCCGTCAAATTCTTGAAACTTTCGATGTCGGCGATCATCGCGTCGGCATAGGGGTGCTTGTTGAGCAGAACCTTGAGCGCCTTCCCCTGGTGCGCCTTCCAGTCGTAATCGGCGGCGAGGGCGCGGGTTTGGGCCGCGTTCAGCAGCATGCCGGCCGCCGAGGCGCCGATGCCAAATCGCGCGGCATCGCGCAGCAATTCCCGCCGCCCGACGCGGCCGGCCACGAAATCCTCGAACATAGCTTTGATTTTATCACTCATGTTTCTCTCCCTTTTGCTTGCGCGACGTAGGTTCACATCGCGACGAGACGGCGCGCTGTCGCTTCGTCGGTGATCAGGCCGCTCAGGAGGCCGGTTGTGAGAACCGCCCGGATGGCAGCCGTTTTGTCCGCGCCGCCAGCAACCGCGACGATGCCGCGGAGGTCGCGCGGGTGAATGGCGGTGACGCGCTCATGGAGTTCGGTCGGAACCGGCTCGCCCTTCGCATCGAAATAGCGCCCGAGCATTTCGCCCGCGGCGCCGGCGCGGCGGAGGGCCGCGATTTCATCCTGGCTCAGCATCCCGGCCATGGGCAGAAACGCCGCCTCGGCGATCGCACCGATCCCGGCGAAGACCAGCGTCGCCTCGCGCGCCAGCGAAAGCGTCTCGGCAACCCCGCGCTGGCGGCGCATCACCTCGGCATCCTCGCTCGAATCGGCGATCATCGGCACCGGCAGCAAAAACGCCTCGGCGCCGGTTTTTTCGGCCGCGCGCGTGATCACGTCGAACGGCCCGGTCGTGATCCGCCGTGGCACGCCGCCGAGCAGCGAGACGAAGCGCACGCCGGGCGCGGCAATGCGCGGCAGCGCCTCCAGCGCCGCGGCGAGCGTGCGCCCATGGCCGAGCCCGATCACGCGATGCGCGCCGCGCTCCAGCGCCTCGCGCAGCACCGAGGCCGCGGCCTGGCCGAGCCCGCGCAAGGGGAGTGCCGGATCGTCGATCTCGGGCACCACCCGGCAGGTCGAGAGACGAAAGCGCGCCATCAGAGCGGCTTCGACCTCGATACAGCCGCCGATCGGGCCATCGACGAAGACGCGAACGAGGCCGGCCTTGGTCGCGCGCGCAATCAGGCGATGCGCCTTCACCGGGGCGATCCCGAGACGATCGGCGACTTCGGATTGGGTCAGGCCGCCGGCGTAATAGAGCCAGGCCGCGCGCGCGGCGAGTTGCGCGTCATCTTCGGCGAGCAAGCTGGACGCAGAAAAACCGCCCTCCACATTCCACCTTCAAGATGAAAAATTTTTCTCGGACGGTAAAAATTATCAATCCCCCCCACGCCTGTCAAGCGGTCGCCGACGCCATCTCCCCCCGAGCCCTGGGCGCCCTCCTTCGCCCCCCCGGCCATGGGGCGCTTGACTCGTTCGCGTTGGAATATGAAGCTCGGCGTGAGAAACGGAGACCATGCGCGCAAACCCGCGCGGCCATCGTCTAGAGAGGGGCGCCGGCCGCGAGCAGGGAAAGCGCGTGAGGCCGCATGAAAAACCACGGGGAGGGATAAACCATGTTGAAACGCCGCCATTTCGGCACGCTCTCACTCGCTGCACTCTCGGGCCTCGGGCTCGGCATGCCGCGCGCGCGCGCCGCCTCGGGCCCCGTCGATACGACGAAAGTCGCGAAAGACATCACGGCAAAAGCGGTCGGCAAGAAATTCTCGATGGCGACCGTGGTCAAGGTCGATGGCATCGCCTGGTTCGACCGCATGCGCGAAGGCGTCAAGCAGTTCAAGGACGATACCGGCCATGATACCTGGATGGTCGGGCCGAGCCAGGCCGATGCCGCGGCGCAAGTGCAGATCGTCGAGAGCCTGATCGCGCAAGGTGTCGATGCCATCTGCATCGTTCCCTTCTCCGTCGAGGCCGTCGAGCCGGTTCTGAAGAAGGCACGCGCGCGGGGTATCGTCGTCATCTCGCACGAGGCCTCGAACCTGATGAACACCGATTACGACGTCGAGGCCTTCGACAACCGCGCCTATGGCGCGAAGCTGATGGAAGTGCTCGGCGGCCAGATGGGCGGCGAGGGCGGCTATATCTGCACCGTCGGCAGCCTCACCTCGCAATCGCAGAATGAATGGATCGATGGCGGCATCGCCTATCAGAAACAGCATTTCCCGAAAATGTTCGAGGTGACGAAGCGCATCGAAACCTATGACGACGCCAACACCGATTACAACAAGCTCAAGGAAGCCTTGACCGCCTATCCCGATCTCAAGGGCATTCTCGGCGGCCCGATGCCGACCTCGGCCGGCGCCGGGCGGCTGATCGCCGAGCGGGGGCTGGCGGGAAAGCTGTTTTTCTCCGGCACCGGCCTCGTCTCGGTCGCCGGTCAATATCTGAAAAACGGCGATATCAGCTATATCCAGTTCTGGGATCCGGCGGTCGCCGGCTACGCCATGAACATCCTCGCGGTGATGGCGCTCGCGAAACAGCGGGCCGAGATCAAGGCCGGTCTCGATCTCGGCCTTACCGGCTATACCAATCTCACGACGCCGAACGCGGCACGGCCCAATCTTCTCTATGGCGCGGGCTGGGTCGGCGTCACCAAGGACAACATGAACCAGTATAATTTCTGACCCCGTGCCGCGCGCGGGGCGAGCGCCCCGCGCGGCTTTCGCCATGGCCTTCATCGAACTGCACGATATCAGCAAGCGTTTCGGCGGCGTGCAAGCGCTCGCCGGCGTTTCGCTCAGCATCGCGGCGGGCGAAATCCATTGTCTCGCCGGCGAAAACGGCTCGGGCAAATCGACGCTGATCAAAATCATCGCCGGTGTTTATCGCCCCGATAGCGGAACACTCCGCATCGATAATGATGCGGCCCCCCTCACCCCGATCGCTGCGATCAACCATGGCGTCCAGGTCATCTATCAGGATTTTTCGCTGTTTCCGACGCTTTCGGTTGCGGAAAATCTCGCGCTCCCGAGCGAATTGCGCGCCCGCCGCCGCCTCGTCTCGTGGTCGGGCGTGCGCAAACTCGCCGCGGCGGCGCTGGCGCGGCTCGGCGTTGCGATCGATCTCGACGCCAGCGTCGAGACGCTCTCGATCGCCGAACGCCAGCTCGTCGCCATCGCCCGCGCGCTGATGTCGGAGCCGCGCCTCCTGATCATGGACGAGCCGACGACGGCGCTCGCCGGGCGCGAGGTCGCGCGGCTATTCGCGATCGTGCGCGACATTCAGGCGCAAGGCATCGCGGTGCTTTTCGTCAGCCATAAAATGCGCGAAATGCTGGACATCAGCGAGCGCATCACGGTCTTGCGCAATGGCAGCGTCGCTGCCGCCGGTTTCGCGCAGGCCTTCGACGAGGCGGCGCTGACCCGCGCCATGACCGGCCATGACATCACCGCCCAATCCTATCGCTGGCGGCCGCGCCATGGTGGCGCACCAAGGCTCGAACTTCGCGGCCTCGCCCTGCCCGGCGTCCTGGCGCCGATCGATCTTGCGCTCCACGCCGGCGAGATCGTCGGCGTCACCGGGCTTCTCGGCTCCGGCCGTAGCGATCTCGCGCTCACCCTCTTTGGCCTGCGCCCGCGCTATCAGGGCGAAATCCGTATCGATGGCCGGCTGGTTCATCTGCGCAGCGTCGCGGCGGCGATCGCGTCCGGCCTCGCCTATGTGCCCGAGGACCGGCTGACCGAGGGCCTCTTTCTCACGCAAAGCATCCACCGCAACCTGCTCGCGACCTCTTATGCGGCGCTCGCCCCACACGGCATCATCGATTTTGCCGAGGCGCGAGCACGAGCGGATGCGATGATGCGCGAGATGCAAATCACCGCGACCGACGGCAACCAGAAGGTGATCGCGCTCTCGGGCGGCAATCAGCAGCGCGTCCTGATCGGGCGCTGGCTGATGGGCGAGGCGCGCGTTTTGATCTTGAACGGCCCGACCGTCGGCGTCGATGTCGGCTCCAAGGCCGGCATCCACGAGCGCATCCGCGCGCTCGCCGAGGAGGGCGATCTCGCGGTTTTGATGATTTCCGACGATCTCCCGGAAATCGTGCAGAATTGCAACCGCGTCCTGATCATGCATCGTGGCCGCGTGGTCGAGGAATGCGGGGCGGCGCTGCTCTCAGACGCCGAGCTTGGCGAAAAACTCAAGGCTTTGGCATGACATTTTCCTTTCTCCGGCGCTCCGAGACGGCGATCGCGCTGGTGCTGCTCGTGGCCATGGGGCTGATCGGCCTCGTCAACCCGGCGTTCTGGGATCTCGCCAATCTCTTCAGCCTCGCGCGGAGCAACGTCATCATCGGCATCATGGCGCTCGGCGTGCTCTCGGTGATGATTTCCGGCGGGATCGACGTCTCCTTCCCCGCCTTCGCCGTCGCCGCGATGTATCTCACCATCCGCGCGATGCTCGCCTGGGGCTGGCATGGCGTCGTCGCGCCCTTTGCGCTCGCCGGCGCGATCGGGCTTGCGCTCGGCCTCGTCAATGCGTTTTTCGTCAGTACCTTCGGCATGATTCCGCTGATCGTGACACTCGGCACCGGCGCCCTCGTGCGCGGCGCCCTTCTCGGTCTCGTCGGCACGAGCCAGATCAATATCGACCGCATGCCGCAGGAACTGATCGATTTCGGCAATCTCACGCTGCTCAGCCGGATCGGGCCGAACGGGACGCATTTCGGCCTCTCGGCGATGATCCTGCTCTATTTGCTCGCGGCCCTCCTCGTCCATCTCTTCCTCACCCGAACCATGCTCGGCCGCGGCGTCTATGCCCTCGGGAGCGCGCCGGAGGCGGCCCTTCGCGTCGGCTTCAACCGCACGCGCGTCCTTTTCACCGTCTATGGTCTCGCCGGCGCGCTCGCGGGCCTCGCCGGCCTCCTGCACGGATCGATGATTTGGCTCGCCAATCCGCGCGATTTCGTCGGCCTCGAACTCGATGTCATCGCCGCCGTGGTGCTGGGGGGGGCCAGCATTTTCGGCGGCCGCGGCAGCGTGCTCGGAACCCTTCTCGGCGTCTTCATGCTGGTCATGGTGGCGAACAGCCTCATCATCATGCATATCGACACCACCTGGCAGCGGATCGTGGTCGGCGGCATCATCATCGCCGCGACCACCGTGACCTCCTTCCGCGACCGCCGGCAGCTCGCCTGAGATGAGATGACGATGAGAAGATGGCTGCAAAACCTGTTGGCGATCGATGCCGGGCTCGCGCGCCTGATCCTGCTCGCCGGCGTCATCTTCGGCGTGATGGCGGTCATGGTTCCGGATAAATTTCTTCGCCCCTACAACCTGATTTCCATCACCTATATCGCGCCCGAACTCGGCCTCCTCGCGATCGCGATGATGGTCGCGATGCTGACCGGCGGCATCGATCTCTCGGTGATCGGGATCGCCAATCTCGGCGGCATTCTCGCCGGCCTCTTCTTCCACGCCGTCGGCGGCGCACACGGGCCGGGGCTGACCGACCTCGGGGTCGGCCAGGTTGCGGCCGGGATCGCGATCGCCATCGCGACCGGCGCCATCGCGGGCGTGATCAACGGCGTCCTGATCGCGCGGCTCCGCATCACGCCGATCCTCGCCACCCTCGGCTCGGGGCAGGTGTTCACCGGCATCGCCCTCGTGCTCACCGGCGGGCCGGCGATCGTCGGCTTTCCCGATGGCTGGACGATGATCGGCAATGGCGCGCTCGGCGTCTTCGCGGTCCCGCTCCTCATTCTGCTCGCGGTCGCAGGCGCCATCGCGGGCCTCATGAGCCGCACGCCGTTCGGCCTCAACCTGGTTCTCATCGGCACCAACGCCAAGGCCGCGCGCTTCGCCGGGCTCAGGACACGGCGCGCGCTCTTGCTGACCTATGTGCTGACCGGGGTGCTCGCGAGCCTCGCCGGCATCATCCTCTCCGCCCGCACCAACGCCGCGAAATCGGATTACGGTGTCTCCTATCTTCTGCAGGCGGTCTTGATCGCGGTGCTCGGCGGCACCGATCCCGCCGGCGGGCGCGGCTCGGTCGCCGGCGTGATCGCGGCCCTCCTCGCCCTGATGCTGCTCGCGAGCGGGATGCAGCTCATGCGGTTCAGCAATTTCCTGGTCGATGCGGTCTGGGGGGCGTTTCTTCTCGCCTCGATCGCGCTCAACGCCTGGCAGACGCGGAAACGTTAGGAGGATCGCCATGCACGAGGTCAGGATCGCGCTGCCGGAAGCCGTTTTCGGCGAAAAAGAACGGGTTCTGGTGCGCGCGGGCGGGCTTGCGGCGAGCGTTTTTCGCTACCCGAGCGGTATTCCCGCGATCCGCCTCGCCAATGCCCGCGGCGAGATCATCGCGCTCCCGTTTTTCGGCCAGATGATCTGGCGGGCGGCGTTCGACGGCGTCGATCTCACCATGAAGAGCATGTTTCCAACCCCGCGCGCCAGCGCCGACATCGCCGGCACCTATGGCTGCTTCGCCTTCCATAGCGGCCTCCTCGCCAATGGCGTGCCGGGGCCGGAGGACCGCCATCCGCCGCATGGCGAATTTCCCTGTCTCGCGCTCGATGAGGCCGAACTCGAAGCCGGCGAGGGGGCGGCGGGGCCGTATCTCCGGCTCATAAGCCGCGTCGATCACGCCCGCGGCTTCGGCCCCCATTATCGCGCCACCGCGTCGGTCACGCTGGAGGCCGGGACGATGTTCGAGATCGGCATGGCGGTCGAAAATCTCTCCTATCGCGCAATGCCGCTCATGTACATGGCGCATGTCAATTTCGCCTTCGTCCCCGGCGGCGAAATCCTCCAGCCGCTCCCCTACACGCCCGAGCACACCGTGGTCAGAAGTGCCATCCCCGCGCATGTGCAGCCAACGCCCGCCTATCTCGCGCAAATCACGGCGCTCGCCCGCGATCCCGCGCCGATGGCAAGGCTCGACCCCGGCGCGACATACGATCCCGAGCAGGTTTTCTATCTCCGCGGCCTTGGCGTCGACGCTTCCGGCCTCACCCATCTCATGCTGCGCCGGCCCGCGGGCGATGGCTTCGCGATCGCCTACCGGCCGGCGGAATTTCCGAAAACCGTGCGCTGGCTGCTGGCCAATCAGGACCAATCGGTCGCCGCGTTCGCGCTGCCCGCAACCTGCGAGCCGGAAGGGTTTGCCGCCGAGAGCAAAAAGGGCCATGTCCGCAGTCTCGCGCCCGGCGCGCGGGCCGCGTTTTCGCTCCGCGCGGGCTATGTCGATCGCGAGGCCGCAAGCGCCCTTGCCGGCGTGATCGCGGCGATCACACCATGAGGGAGAACGCGATGAGAGGCCGCATCGCCGTGATCGGCAGTTGCATGATCGATCTCGTGACCTACGTCACCCGCATGCCGGAGGCCGGCGAGACGCTGGCAGCCCCACGTTTCGAGATCGGCTTCGGCGGCAAGGGCGCGAACCAGGCGGTCGCCTGCGCCCGGCTCGGAAGCGAGGTGATGATGGTCGGGAAACTCGGCCGCGATGCCTTCGGCGATGCGACACTGCGCAATTTCGCGACCCACGCCATCGATGCAAGCTTCGTCGATCAGGTGGAGGGCGTCTCGAGCGGGGTTGCGCCGATTTTCGTCGAGCCCAGCGGGGAGAATCGCATCCTCATCGTCACGGGCGCGAACGACCATCTGCGGCCCGCCGATATCGAGCGCGCGGCGGGCGAACTCCGCCACGCGGCCCTCATCCTCCTCCAGCTCGAAGTGCCGCTGGAGACCGTCTATCACGCCATCGCCTGGGCCGCGCGCGAGGGGATCCCGGTGTTGCTCAACCCGGCGCCGGCCAATCCCGCCCTCGCGCTCGACCGCCTGCGTTCGGTGCGGTTTTTCGTCCCCAACCAGAGCGAACTCGCCCTTCTCACCGGCTTGCCGGCCGCAACCGCGCGCGAGGCCGAAGCGGCGGCGAAAACCCTCCTTGCCGCCGGGCTGGAGCACGTCATCGTCACCCTCGGCGGCGAGGGCGCGCTCTCGCTCGGGCGCGAGGGCGTGCGCCTGATCCCGCCGGTCCGCGTCACGCCGGTCGATACCACCGGCGCCGGGGATGCCTTCATCGGCAGTTTCGCCCATCATTACGTCGCGTCCGGCGATGTCGAGGCGGCCCTCATCGCCGCCTCACGCTATGCCGCGCAATCGATCACGGCGCCGGGGACGCAGCGGAGTTTCCCCGACGCCGCCGCCTTCGCCGCCTTTTGCGCGAAGCTTCCGCCCGCGCCGAATTAGGCCAGGGCGCTGCCCCCTACTTCCCATTGCGACCCGCTGGGGGCAGCGCCCCCAGACCCGCACTCGGAACGAGCGGTTTCCAAAGGCATTGCCTTTGGTGGGGTGGAGGGGCAAAGCCCCTCCCCTGACGCGTCCTAAGGCGCCGATCAACCCTCCTTGCTCTTGTCGAGGTCGATCGCGACGAACGCGGCGTTCCCGTTGCGGAGAATGCGGAGGGCGACCGCATGATGCTCGTGCGCCGAGCTGCGGATCGCCGAGACCGCCGCCTCCGGCCCATCGACGGTTTTGGCGCCGACGCCGATCACGACATCGCCGGGCTCGATCCCCGCCGCTTCCGCCGGCGAGCCGGGTTCGACCGCGGCCACCACCGCGCCCTTGCTCCCGGCCGGAAGATCGAGCTGATCGCGGAGTTCGGGCGAAATCGGCTGCAAGGCGAGGCCGACACGCGGCGTCTCCGCCCCCGAAGCCGCGCCGCGATCGGCGGTTTGCTCGTCGGGCTGGGCGGCGATGGTCACCGTCTCGCTCATCGGCGCGCCGTTCCGGATCAGCGCGATCCGGGCCTCGGCCCCCGGCTTCAGGGCGGCGATCGCGCGCGCGAGATCGCGCGGATCGGCGAGCGTCTTGCCATCGACCGCGGTGATCACGTCACCCGGCGCGATCCCCGCCTGCGCCGCCGGCGAATGCGGCTCGACATTGGCGACGAGGGCCCCCTTGGCCGCGCCCTCGCCGGTCGGCAGGGCGAGCGCGGCCCGGAGAGCGGGGGCGACCGGCTGGGCCGCAACCCCGAGATAGCCGCGCGTCACATGGCCGGTGGTTTCGATATCGGCGACAACGGTTTTGACGAGATTAGACGGGATCGCAAAGCCGATGCCGACCGAACCGCCGGAGGGCGAGAGGATCGCGGTATTGACGCCGATCACCGTGCCATCCTGGGAAAAGAGCGGCCCGCCGGAATTGCCCTGATTGATCGGCGCATCGACCTGGATGAAATTGTCATACGGCCCTTCCCCGATATCGCGCCCCTTGGCCGAGACGATGCCGGCGGTGACGCTGCCGCCGAGGCCGAACGGGTTGCCCATCGCGATCACCCATTGCCCGGGCTTGACCGCGCCCGAATCGCCGAGCTTGACATAGGGCAAGGAATGATCGGCGGTGACGCGCAGGACCGCGAGATCGGTGCGCTGATCGCGGCCGATGACTTTCGCCGGCAATTCGCTGCCGTCGCTCAGCGTCACCATCACCGATTTCGCCTCGTGGACGACATGGTTGTTGGTGACGATCACGCCGTCGGGGCTGATGATGAAGCCCGAGCCGCGCGCCTCGATGAGATGCGGATGCGCCTTCATGCCGCCCGGGATCGGGAACGGGCCGGGGGCCGGCCCCTCGTCATCGGTCTCGCGCGCCTCGAGCCGGGTGGTGATGGAGACGACGGCCGGCTTGACGCGGCTCGCGAGGTCGGAGAAATCGGGCAGCGCCTGGCTCGCGGCAGCCGGCGCCGGTGCGGCCGCGACCTCCCCGGCCCGCGCCGGGCTGCGCTCGATCAGCGCATAGCCGCCGAGCGCCGTGCCGGCGAGGAGGGCGGCGGCGATGAGGCTCTGTGCGCGCCGGGTGCGCCGAAAGCCGAGCCCCTTGCGGCCGGTCGCCTCGTTCGCGTGAAATTCTTCTCTCGTTGACATCGCATGTTCCCTGAACAAAGAAGTGGCCGAGCCACGACAGGCGGGATGATGTCAGAGGGTGCCGATCCCCGCCGTTGCGATGCCATGAAAATGGGGCAATGACGTTCTCGTCATGCCTCCGTAAGGAAGCCGGGTTAGCACAGCGGTAGTGCAGCGGTTTTGTAAACCGAAGGTCGGGGGTTCAAATCCCTCACCCGGCACCATCTTGCCCCTGTCCATACC
>JAKAQU010000331.1 GCA_021819535.1 Pseudomonadota bacterium
GCCATAGCCTCCTCCAGCGCCGAGACGCAGAAGTGCCTGTCCATCGTGTTCGACACCCGCCACGCCAGAACCGTCCGGCTGTGCCAGTCCATGATCGCCACCAGATACAGAAAGCCGCGCGCCATCGGCAAATAGGTGATGTCTGCGCACCACACCTGGTTAGGCCGATCGATCACCAGATTGCGCAGCAGATAGGGATGGATCTTGTGGCCGGCGGCCGGCTTGCTGGTCCGCGGCTTCGGGCCGAGCGCCTCGATCCCCATCACCCGCATCAACCGACACACCCGCTTGCGGTTGATGCGTTGCCCCTCGGCCGACAGGAGCGCGGCGAGCCGCCGCGAGCCGAGGAACGGCCAGCGCAGGAACATCTCATCGATCCGTCGCATCAGGTCGAGATCGTTATCGTTCGCTGAGCGTGGCTGCCGATACACGCCAGACCGCGGCAGCCCCAGAAGCACACATTGCCGCCGGATCGACACATCAGGATGGTCACGGTCGAGCTTCGCGCGGCGATCCGGAGCGCTCATCGTCCGGACCTCGCGGCTAAAAAATCCCGTTCCACCGTCAGCTCGCCGATCTTCGCATGCAACCTCTCGCGCTCACGCCGCGCCGCAAGCTCGGCATCCTGGCCGATCTTCGGATCAAACGCGCGCGCCGCCTGCTCCTGCAGCTGCTTCTTCCAGGCGTAGATCTGGTTCGGATGAACCTGATGGCGCGCCGCCAGATCGGCGACCGTCGCCTGCTACCGCCGCGCCTCCAAGGCGATCTTCGCCTTCAGCGCCGCATCAATCTTCCGTCTCGTCTTGCTCATGTTCCGCTCCGTCTATCACGACAGAACAGCCAATTTCCAACTTAGCCTCTGGTCCCGTTTTCCGGGTCCACTTCACCCCACCTCGTATTTTCTGATGTGATTGTGGGAGACTACGCGCTGAAGCGTTGGAGTTCGTGGTGTGGGCGGACGGAACTGCGATCATTTTGGTTCTCAGAGCGGTTCTCAGAGCGGTTTTGAGGGCGGCGATGATTGTCCTGTTGTTGAGGTGATCACGGGGCGGATGCGGCGGCGCTCATGGACGGCGGCTGAGAAGGCGGCGATTGTTGCGGAGAGCCTGGAGCCTGGGGTGAAGGTGACGGCGGTTGCGCGCCGGCATCGGATCACGCGGGGCCTGCTATGGGAATGGCGGCGGCTGGTGGCTGCCGGCGAGACGGCGGGGGCGCATTTTGTGCCGCTGCGTGTGGCGGCGAGTGGTGATGAGCCGCGGCCTGGGATTGTCCCCGATGCGGTGGCGGATCCGGTGCTGGCGGCGAGTGAGGGCGTGGCGGCGGGATCGATCGACATCGAGCTTGGCCGGGCGCGGGTCCGGGTGCGGGGCAGCGTGGATCTGCGGGCTTTGCGCCAGGTGCTGGTTCTGATCGGGCGGCGCCGATGATCCTGGGTTTGCCGACGCGGCCTGGCCTGCGGATCATGGTGGCGACACGGCCGGTGGATTTTCGGCGTGGGATGGACGGGCTTGCGGCGCTGGTGACGCAGACATTGTCTTTTGATCCCTTTGCCGGGGATATTTTCGTGTTCAGGGCGAAGCGGGTCGATCGGATCAAGATTTTGGTCTGGGATGGATCGGGCCTCATTCTGGTGACCAAGCGGCTGGAGGCGGGTGGGTTCACCTGGCCCCCTGTGCGCGACGGGGCGATCAGCCTGAATGCGACGGAGCTGCGCCTGCTGTTTGCCGGTATGGATTGGACGCAACTGGCCCGGCGAACCATGCTTCCGGTATCGGCCAGTACAGAAAAAACATAGATGAATCCTTGATTTTACCTGGATGGCGGCCTGCCGATCTGGTAATGTGCCGCCATGCCGGAGCCCCTGAATTCCTCGCTTGATCCGCTCACCGCCGCCGCGCGGATCGCGGAACTGACGGCCGAGGTCGAGCGGCTCCAGGCCTTGGTCGCCACCCTCTCGCGCGCCTTGTTCGGGGCGCGCTCGGAGCGCCGGCCGGAAATGCCGGACCAGCTTGGACTGCCGCTCGGCGACCTCGCGACGACGCCGGCCGAACCGCGACCTTTGCCCAAGCCGGCATCATCGCGCCGCGCGCCCAGCCGACCTGGGCGGCGCAATATCGGCAATCTGCCGGCACATCTGCCGCGTTATGACGTCACGATCGCGCCGGAGACGACGGCCTGTCCGTGTTGCCAGGGAGCCCTGCATCAGATCGGCGAAGACGTCACCGAACAGCTCGACGTGGTGCCAGCGATCCTGCGCGTCCAACGCATCCACCGGCCGCGCTATGGGTGCCGAACCTGCGAAAGTGCCGTGGTACAGGCCAAGGCCAAGCCGCGGCCGATCGATGGCGGGCTGCCGACCGCGGCGCTCCTGGTCCATGTCGCGACGATGAAATTCGCCTGGCACCTGCCGCTGAACCGCCAGGCCGAGATGCTCGCGAGCCAGGGGATCCCGCTCGACCGCTCGACGCTGGTGCATTGGATGGCGAAGCTGGCCTGGTGGTTCAAGCCGCTGCATGAGTTGCTCGCCACAACCGTCCTCGCCGCACCGAAGCTGTTTTGCGATGATACCCCTCTGCCGGTGCTCGACCGCTCCCGCCGGCGCGCGCGGATCGCACGGTTCTGGGCCTACGCGATGGACGACCGACCATGGCTTGGGCCGGCGCCGCCAGCGGTGGTCTATCTGTTCGCCGAGGATCGCAAGGGCCAGCATGTCGATGAGCATCTCGCCGGCTTCAGCGGCGTGCTGCAGGTCGATGGGTATGGCGGCTACCAGCGATTGACGCGGCGCAACCGTCCGGGTGGGGTGATCACGCTGGCATTTTGCCTGGCGCATGCGCGGCGCAAGTTTTACGAAGTGCTGGTGGCGAGCGGCTGCCCGATCGCCGCCGAGGCGGTGCGGCGTATCGGCGCGATCTACGAGATCGAAGCGCGCATCCGCGGCGCCAGCGCGGAAACCCGGGTTGCGGTTCGCCAGGCCGAAACACAGAAGCTGGTTGAGGCATTCAAGCCTTGGCTGATGGACCGCCTCGCTGAGATTTCGGCCAAATCGCCACTCGCCAAGGCCATCAAATACACGCTCGGCCATTGGACGGGGCTTTGCGTGTTCCTGACCGACGGCCGGGTCGAGGTGGACTCCAACGTGGTCGAACGATCGATCAGACCGATTGCCTTGACAAAAAAGAACGCGCTCTTCGCGGGATCTTCCGGCGGCGGCGAAACCTGGGCCATTCTGGCCTCGCTGATCAACACGGCGCGTCTCAACGGCCTCGATCCACACGCCTATCTGGTCGATGTGCTCGAACGCATCGTCTCCGGTGCGACCAAGGCGAACGCCTTGCACGAATTGTTGCCATGTTGGGGTGGACGGCCCGACGGCATCGAATGTGCCAATATAGGGTCGAGCAACCAACCCAATGAAAGGGCCGCCCAATGGAATGTAAGCGCATTTCGATCGACACGTCCAAGCATGTTTT
>JAKAQU010000332.1 GCA_021819535.1 Pseudomonadota bacterium
CCGCCGCCATCCCCTATCTCGCCCCCGATCCCGCCGCCGTCACCCAATGGGCGGGCCGGCTCCCGGCAACAGAGGGCCTCCGCGTCGGCCTCGTCTGGGCCGGGGACGCCCGGCCCGATCAGCCGAAATGCCATCAGGTCGACCGCCGCCGCTCTCTCCCGCTCGCCGCTTTCGCACCCCTCGGCACGGTAGCGGGCGCAAGCTTCATCAGCCTCCAGAAAGGCAACCCGGCAGCCGAACTCGCAACCGCCCCCTTCCCGATCACCAACCCGATGACAGACGTGCGGGATTTCGCCGACACCGCTGCCCTCATCGCCGGGCTCGATCTCGTCATCACCGTCGATACCTCGGTCGCCCATCTCGCCGGGGCACTCGGCAAGCCGGTCTGGCTGCTGTCACGCTTCGATGGCTGCTGGCGCTGGCTCCGCGCCCGCAGCGATAGCCCCTGGTACCCGACCATGCGCCTTTACCGCCAGCCATCCCCGGGCGACTGGGCCCCCATCATCGCCGCCATCACCGCCGATCTCACCTCGCTCGTCGCCGGAGCCTCAAATACCGCACGAGCTGCGTAAAATATCGTTCAGAATAGAAAGCGGTTCTTTTTTGTAAAAAAGAACCAAAAAACTTTTATTCTTGGCGGGATGCCTGGCTTTCGCCTCACGGTTGCGATCGCGACTTCAGTAGATCACGGATTTCGCCAAGCAAGACCTCGACCGGGTTCGGGCCGGAAGGCGCCGGGCTGGCGTGCAGCTTGAGCCGGGTCAATACCTTGATCACCCAGAAAATGGCGAAGCTGACGATCAGGAATTGAACGATGGCATTGATGAACAGGCCGACATTGATAGTGGCGGCGCCAGCCTCCTTGGCCGCCGCCAGCGAGGCATAATGCTGCCCGTTGAGCGCCAGAAACACGTTGGAAAAATCGATCCCGCCAATCGCGGCACCGATCAGCGGGTTGATGATGTCCTTGACCAGGCTGTTGACGACCCCGGTAAAGGCGGCGCCGATCACGATGCCGACGGCAAGATCGACCACGCTGCCGCGCAGGATGAAGGCTTTGAATTCCGCGAGCCAGGACGGCGGGCGGACAGAACTGAATGAGCCGGACATGGGTGCTCCTGGTGCTCCTGACTGTCGGTTACCGCGGCGGCGACACGGAATTCTACCAGGATTTTCACCCGGGAAAACAACGATCGTTCAAGGGTCGAAAAAATGAGGTTTTTCGCCGGAAGCGGCCGATCACAAATTTTGCCGCTTCTGTCCGCTCCGCTCTGCGCGGCGCTCGCCGGCGGTTTCCACCGCGAATTTGACCAGCGCCGCCTGGCTCCGCAGGCTCAATTTGGCGCGCAACTGGGCTGCGATATGGGCGGCGCTGCGATAGCTGAGCCCAAGCGCCGTTGCGATTTCGGCGAGCCCCGCGCCATTGCCGAGCAGATCGAGCACGTCGAGTTCACGCGCCGAAAGGCCGCGCAGCGGATCGCGGGCCGGCTGCAGGCTGAGAAGGGCAAGCTTCTGCGCCACCCGATGGCCGAGATAGCGCTCGCCCCGCATCACCACCTCGACCGCCTCCAAAAGCGCCTCGGGATCGTCGTGCTTGGTGAGATAGCCGAGCGCCCCGGTCTCCAGCGCGCGCGCAACGAACGCCCCCTCTTCGTACATGCTGAACACCAGAACCTTCGCCGCCGGGGTTTCCCCGAGCAGGCGCCGCAGGAATTCGAGGCCGTTGCCGTCTGGCAGGTTGAGATCGAGGATGACGAGATCCGGGCGATGGCGGCGGCTCATCGCCAGCCCCTCCTCGCCCGATCCGGCTTCGATAACGACGCTGTCCGGGCGCGGCGCCAAAAGACGGCGGCAGCCGTCGCGAACGATCGGATGGTCGTCGATCAGCAGGATGGTGGCGCTGGGCATGGCGTGTCCTAAGGGGCGGTCGGGAGGGATTTGACGTAACGCGCCAGCGCATTCACCTGCTCGGCCGAGAGATCGCCCGCGAAACCCGGCATTTCGCCCGCGACACCATCCCTTATGCGCAGGCGAACCTCTTCCTCGGTCATCGCCGTCCCGGCGAGCCGCGGCGCCTTGTCGGCGGAAAGCCCGAAGCCGCCATGGCACCAGCCGCAATGCCGGGCGAACAGTTTTTTCGCGTTGATCTGCGGCGCGGCATCCGGCCCTTCCCCGGCGCCAGCGGCGTTGCCGGCGCAGCACAAGACGAGAAGAGCAAACCCCAATCGCATCATCGATCATCTCCGCACCATGCACCCCATCCCGCCACCGCCAGGCCATCCGACGCCGCGATCGCGCTCGGAAAGGCCGCAGGGGCGCGCGAAGAGCGCTCTTTAACAAGCGCTTATAGGGCATGATGGGTTCCCTTTGAACCACGCCCGCGCTAATCTCCCGCCATGTGACGCCTGCCCGTCTCGCCGCATGCGACGAGATTTTTTCTTACCCGCACGCCTCCCCATTGTCGCCGAGGCCCCACCTTCAAAGAGGACTTCCCCGAGCATGAGATACAAGCGATCCCGTCTCGCGCCACCGCCAGCGCCCGCCAAGACATGGCGGGGGCTCGGGCTCGCCGTGCTCTTCTCTCTCGTGAGCCTCCACGCCGGCGCGCAAACCGCCGACCCGATCGCGGCACTCCGCCCGGTGGGGGCGGATCTCCTACGCCATCCCGATCCGGCCGACTGGCTGATGTGGCGCCGCACCTATGACGGCTTCGGCTTCAGCCCGCTCAAGGAAATCACGCGCGACAATGTCCACGCCCTCGGCGTCGCCTGGACCTGGTCGCTCGCCGGCGGCCCGACCGAGACCACCCCGCTCGTCCATGACGGGGTGCTTTACGTCTGGAACTATGGCGACAAGGTGCAGGCGCTGAACGCCGCGACCGGCGATCTTCTCTGGGAATACCGGCGCGACCTCCCCGATGCGCTCGCCGACGCCCGCGGCAATGATCTCACCAAACGCAACATGGCGATGTTCGAGGACACACTCATCATCGCCACCTCCGATGTCCACCTCGTGGCGCTCAATGCCCGCACCGGCAAACCCGTCTGGGACCACGCGGTCGCGGATTGGCGCCAGGGCTGGCGCTATACCGGCGGCCCGATGGTCGCCAATGGCGTGGTGCTCCAGGGCATGACCGGCTGCGGCAACGGCCAGCCCGGCGGCTGCTTCATCACCGGCCATGACGCGAAAACCGGCGCCGAGCTGTGGCGGGTCTTCTCGGTCGCCCACCCCGGCGATCCGAACGACGCGACCTGGAACGGCGTTCCGCTCGACCATCGCTATGGTCTTTCGGTCTGGGCCGCTTCCTCCTTCGATCCCGACCGCAATCTCGCCTATTTCGGCATCGCCGAACCCTATCCCTGGATCGCCGAAATGCGCGGAACCCTCCCCCTCAAATCCGCGCCCGGGATCAGCAATAGCGCGCTCTATTCGGATTCGACGCTGGCGATCGACGTCACCACCGGCAA
>JAKAQU010000333.1 GCA_021819535.1 Pseudomonadota bacterium
TATTCCGCGGCTATTTCGACGTCAGCGTGCGGCACGCTTTCGCTGGCGGCGAATCATGACCAGAGCCAAGGCGCCCGTGGCGAGAAGCGGCAGGGTTGCGGGCTCGGGAACCTGTTCATCGGCGCTGGGCGGCGCGCCGGAAATGCTGGAGATCGCAATCGGCTGCCAATCGCCACTGCTTCCTGGCGCGCCGGCAGGTGCGCCCGCCCCGGCGCCGAGGCCCGGATAATCCGGGCTCGCCCCACCCCCGCCAGGACCACCCGCGCCATGCCCGCCGGCGCCAGGGCCACCCGTGACGTTTTCACCGCCAGGTGCGCCGAGGAACGGCGCTCCCGGCAAAAACGGGAAAAGAGCCGAAGGCATGGAGCCAAAAGGCGCGCTGCCAAAGGGCGCTGTGCCGGTTGTGGCATCGTGATTGCTCTGAGAGGCGCCGTGGCTCTGCCCACCATCACCCCCGCCACCACCAGCGAAAGGAAAAAGGCCGGGCGGCGGCTCGGCGTTGATCAGGTCCGGGCGAAGGGAATGGTCGCGCTCGGCCCGATCGCCGCCGCAATCGCCAGCGGGGCAGGAAGCGTAAAACACGTCGTGATTGATGAGAAGAGAAGGATCGCTTTCCTCGCCACGACTGTTCCCATCGTGCCCCGCGCCGCCGGCCCGGGAAAACGTATGGGCTGGGGCGAAAATCTCCCCGCCCTGGTCGCGGTCGGCAGGCGCCGCCGGCAGGATCATCATGAGAGATCCCATCGCGTTGGCAAGAATGAAAAGCGCGACCACGCGCAATTTTGCTATCATCTCGATTCTCTGGAATGAGTAGAGGAAAAATAGATTAATTTTTGCTAAACAAACCGGCGGCTGGGCCGCGCGAATTCCGCATGCCAGGGTTTCGGCGCCGCTCGTCGCCGGCCGGCCGCGTCGGCGCGCCGGCAGTTGACGCAAACGCAGCCACGGGGCTACATCGCCGCCCCACCGGAGCTTGCCCAGGTGGCGGAATTGGTAGACGCGCAGGTTTCAGGTACCTGTGGCCGCAAGGTCGTGGAAGTTCGAGTCTTCTCCTGGGCACCAGGCGTCGCGGGCGCCATCGTCTGATCGGGGTTATGCGGCTCATGGCCAACGGCAACATTCATTTTCATCGCCATGACCTGCCCGAAGGCCTCGATCTCGGCCCGGTGATCGCCGTCGATACCGAGACCATGGGCCTCGATCCGCGCCGCGACCGGCTCTGCCTCGTGCAGCTCTCGGCCGGCGATGGCGAGGCCCATCTGGTGCAGATCCTGCCCCCCGCGCTCGGCGGGCACGGCAGCGATTGCCCGCGCCTCAAGGCGCTGCTCGCCGACCCGGCGCGGGTCAAGCTCATGCATTTCGCCCGCTTCGATGTCGCCATGCTGTACCGGGCGCTCGGGATCGAAGCGGCGCCGGTACGCTGCACCAAAATCGCCGCGAAACTCACCCGCACCTTCACCGATCGCCATGGTCTCCGCGATCTCTGCCGGGAATTGCTCGGGGTCGAGATTTCCAAGGAGCAGCAGACCTCCGATTGGGGCGCGCCGGAGCTGACGCCGCAGCAACTCGCCTATGCCGCGGCCGATGTTCTCCATTTGCATGCGCTTTGGGAGCGGCTGGCCGCACTCCTCGCGCGCGAGGAGCGCATGGCGCTCGCCGAGGCCTGTTTCGCCTTTCTGCCGGCGCGGGCGCGGCTCGATCTCCTCGGCTATGAGGCGCCGGACATTTTCGCGCATTGAGCGCGGCGGCGTCTCGGCCGGGCGCTAAAAATTTTTTCGTGAACGCCATTATTCTGGCATGAAATTTGTCTATCGGCGATTTCGTGCCTATGTCTGTTGCCGTGCCCGGCCGTTCATGACACCGGGAATCGGGAAGGCCACGAAAGAGCGAGCATGTCCGTCACCCTGACCACGAGCGAAGACGCCCTGGCTTCGGCCCGCGCCGTGCTCGCCACCGAAGCGCGTGGGATCGAAGCGCTGGCCGCGGCACTCGATCGCCATTTTCTCCATGCCGTCGAGATGCTGGCGGCGATCGGCGGGCGGGTCGTCGTCTCGGGGATGGGGAAATCCGGCCATGTCGGGCGGAAAATCGCCGCGACCCTGGCCTCCACCGGCACACCCGCCCTCTTCGTTCATCCGGCCGAGGCCTCGCATGGCGATCTCGGCATGATCGTCGCCGGCGACGCGGTGCTGGCGCTGTCCAATTCCGGGGAGACGCCCGAACTCGCCGACCTCATCGCCCATAGCCGGCGTTTCGGCCTGCCTCTCCTCGCCATGACGCGCGAACCCGGCTCGGCGCTCGCGCAGCAAGCGGATGTGACGCTTTTGCTGCCCAAGGTGCCGGAGGCCTGCCCGATGGGGCTCGCGCCGACCACCAGCACCACCATGCAGCTCGCGCTCGGCGATGCGCTGGCAGTCGCGCTCCTCAGCCGGCGCGGTTTCACCGCCGCCGATTTCCGCCAGTTCCACCCCGGCGGCAAGCTCGGGGCGCGTCTCAAGCGGGTGCGCGAGCTGATGCATGGCGGCGATGCGCTGCCGCTGGTCGCGCCGACGACGCGGATGGACGCGGCACTCCTGGTGATGACCGAAAAACATTTCGGCTGTCTCGGCGTCACCGATCGCGGCGGGAAACTGATCGGCGTCATCACCGATGGCGACCTCCGCCGCGCCATGGGGCCTGATCTCCTCGCCCGCACCGCCGGCGAGATCATGACCGCCTCGCCGCGCAGCATCGGCCCCGAGGCGCTGGCCGCCGAGGCGCTGCACCAGATGACCGATAGCATCCGCCCGATCACCGCCCTCTTCGTCGTCGCGCCGGCGGATGGCGCGGCGAGCGGCGTGCCGATCGGTATTCTCCACATCCATGATCTGTTGCGGGCGGGTGTTGCATGAGCACAGCGAAGCTCCGCGCCCGCGCGGCCTCCGAGGAGACCCGGCTCGCCATCGCCGCCCAGCGCAGCCGGCGCGCGCCAACCCCGTCGCGCATCGCCCGGCGGCGCCTCCTCATCACCTGGTCGAAGCGGCTTTTGCCGCTGCTCGCGCTGGTGCTGTTGTCCTCGATCGCGCTGTGGCCGGAGATCGCGCGCCAGACTGCGGCCGGGCGGGCGGCGCTGCGCGGCTGGAGCGCCGGCATCACCGCCAACGGCCAGATGATCAATGCCCGCTATCATGGCGTCGACGAGAAAAACCGCCCCTATACGCTGACCGCGACCACGGCGACACAGGCGACGCCGGAACGCGTCAATCTCACCGATCCCAAGGGCGATGTCCTGATGGAGAGCGGCAACTGGCTGATGCTGAAAGCCTTGCGCGGCGTCTATATGCAGCATCTGAGCGAACTCGATCTCGAGGGGAATGTCTGGCTCTATCGCGATGACGGCACGACGCTCCGCTCGGCGACCGCATCGCTCGATCTGCGCGCCGGCGCCGGGGCGAGCAACGATGTCACCAATGCCGAAGGCCCGTT
>JAKAQU010000334.1 GCA_021819535.1 Pseudomonadota bacterium
GAGCAGCGTCGTGCGGATGGTGGCATCGGCGGCGGCGGCGTCGAGACATTGCCCGACCGAGCGCGTCGCATGGCCGACCTTGAGCCCGAGATCCCAGAGGAAATAGAGCATGAACTCGACGATGCGGAGTGTCGCCGGGCTCGGCTCGCTTCCGGTGATGAACAGAAGATCGAGATCGGAGAACGGCGCCAGCATGCCGCGGCCATAGCCGCCGGTCGCGACCAGCGCGAGCGGCTCGGGCGCGCCATTGACCTGCACGGCATGGGTGTGGAGGGCCGCAACCAGTCCGTCGGTGAGCTGGGCGAGAAGCTGCCCGGCCTGCATGCCGGCGAGCCGCCCCTGCTCGAAAACCTCGCGTACATGCGCCTGGATGCGGGCGAGATGGCGGCGGAAGACGCCGAACGCCGCCTCGCGCGCCGGCGCGTCGCCGCTTTCCTCGCGCCCCCCCTCGCCGCCGCCGAGATCGGCGAGGGATTGGATCAGCTCGGAAGATGCGGCGTCTGGGGCGAATGGGATCGGTGAGGTCAACATGATTGTCATCATATTCCTTCGGACGGGGCCTCGTCCGCAAGCATTTCGCGCAGGCGATAGAGAGTTTCGAGCGCTTCTTTCGGCGCCATCCGGTCGGGATCGAGGGCGGCCAGTGCCGCAAGCGCCGCGGATGGCGGCGCATTGCCGCCCGGCGGCGGCCGGGTTGCCCCGCCCGCGGCGGCGAATAGCGGCAATTCCGCCTCCGCCGTGAGGTCGGCGGCGCGTCGTTCGAGGGCGGCGAGCACTTCGCCGGCGCGGCGCACCACCGGCGCCGGCACCCCGGCGAGCCGCGCGACATGCACCCCCCAGGAACGGCCGGCGATGCCGGGAATGATTTCATGCAGGAACACGACGCTGCCCTTGTATTCCACGACCCGCATGGTGTGCGGCGCAAGCCGTGGCAATTCCGCGGTCAGGCGGGAAAGTTCGTGGAAATGGGTTGCGAAAATGCAGCGCGCGCGGATCTCGCTGTGCAGCGCCTCCAAAACCGCCCAGGCGATGGCGAGCCCGTCCAATGTCGCCGTGCCACGGCCGATCTCATCGATGACGACGAGCGATTTCGGCCCCGCCTGATGGAGGATGGCGGCGGTTTCGGTCATTTCCACCATGAAGGTGCTCTGGCCGCGGGCGAGATCGTCGGCGGCGCCGACGCGCGAGAAGAGTTTATCGACGATGCCGATCTCGGCCTTTGCCGCCGGCACCGGAAGCCCGGCCTGGGCAAGAATGGCGATGAGCGCGTTTTGGCGCAGATAGGTCGATTTGCCGGCCATGTTCGGCCCGGTGAGCAGAAGAATGCGGCGCTCGGGCGAGAGATCGCAATCATTGGACACGAACCGCGCCTTGCCGGCGAGCGCCGCCTCGACCACCGGATGGCGCCCGCCCTCGATGCGAAAGGCGCCGTCGTCGCGGATCATGGGGCGGCACCAGGTGCCGGCGGCGGCGAGGGCGGCAGCGGCGAGCAGGGCATCGAGCCGGGCCAAAGCCGCGCCGCAGGCGGCAAGTGCGTCTGCCGCCTCGCGCGCGGCCGCGATGAGCGCCTCGCACAGAACCCGCTCGCGCGCCATCGCCCGCGCTTGCGCCTCGTTGATGCGGCGGTCGAGATCGGCGAGTTCGCCACTCGTGAAACGCGCGCCATTGGCCATGCCCTGCCGCAGAACGAGATCGGGATGGGCGCTGAGCTTGGCAACCGCGCCGGCCCCCACCTCGATGACATAGCCGAGTTGCGCGTGGTGGCGGATTTTCAGGCCGGAAACCTCGTAGCGCGCGGCGAGATCGCGCTGCAGCGCGGCGACGATCTGGCGCGCCTCGTCGCGGAGCCGCCGCGCGTCATCGAGTTCGGCATCGAAGCCGGGCGCGATCACCCCGCCGTCTTCGAGCCGCGCCGGCAGGCTCTCGGCGAGCGCTCGCGCCAGCCGCGCGGCGAGATCGGGGGCGGGGCGGAGCGTCGCATGAGCCTCGGCGAGCAGTGGCGGGAGCACGGCCGCCCCGTCGAGCAGCGTCGCCGCTCCTGCCGCGGCTGCGAGGGCATCGCGGAGGGAGGCGAGATCGCGCGGTGCCGCACGGCCGAGCGAGAGGCGGGCGAGCGCGCGGGCGAGATCGGGCGCACCCCTGATCGCGGCGCGCAGGCTCTCGGCCAGGCGTGGGTCGGCGAGCAGCGAGACCCAGGCTTCCTGGCGGGCGATGATCGCGGGCAGCGCAGTGAGGGGGGAGGCGAGCCATGCCGCGAGCATCCGGCCGCCGGATGCGGTCGCGGCTTTGTTGACGGCAGCGAAGAGCGTGTATTTCGTCCCGCCCTCACGCCCGCGAAGGATTTCAAGGCTCGCCCGGGTCGCGGCATCGATCAGCATCGTGCCGCGCCTTCCCCCCGGCGTTGGCGGCGCGAGACGCGGCAGGGTGCCGGCCTGGGTCTTTCGGACATAGGCGAGCGCCATGCCGGCGGCCATGGCTTCGGCATCGGTGAACTGGCCGAAGGCATCGGGGCTGGCGAGGGCGAAGGCATCCGCGATCTCGCGCAGCGCCCGCGCGGGCGGCGGCGGCTCTGCGGCGGGCGCGCGGCGGGGGGCGAATTCACCGAGGGCGATGCCGTCTGCCGCCAGAATTTCCGCCGCATCGAGTTCGGCGAGCAAAGCGGGAAGTTCGGCCGGGGGAACGAGGGCGGTGTGAAACTCCCCGGTCGAGATATCGAGCCAGGCGGCGCCGAAATTTTCGCCGCCCATTGCGAGCGCCAGCAAAAGATTGGCCCGCGTCGCCTCCAGCAGCCCCTCTTCGAGGAGGGTGCCGGGCGTGACCAGGCGAACCACGGCGCGGGCGATCGGTGTCTTCGCGTTGCGGCGCGCGCGCGGATCTTCCATCTGCTCGGCGATGGCGACGCGAAACCCGGCGCGGATCAGCCGGGCGAGATAGGATTCCGCACTTGCGACCGGCACCCCGCACATCGCGACCGGCGCGCCGTCATGGCTGCCGCGGCTGGTCAGCGCGATGTCGAGGGCGGGGGCGGCGGCTTCGGCGTCGCCGAAGAACAATTCGTAGAAATCCCCCATGCGGAAGAAAATCAGCGCCTCCGGGTGCGCGGCCTTGGCGGCGAACCATTGCGCGAGCGCCGGGCTCGCCCCGGCCGGGTCGGGGATCGGGCCGCGTGCGGGGGGGCTCGTCGGGGTCATGGCCAAAGGTTTAGCGAGGCTGGCACGGGCTGCGAAGAGTGGTATCGCAGAGCACCCTTCTGCTCACTGCACGGGACAGGGTGGTGCGGGACAAGGTGGGGCGCGGCCTTTCCTTCCGGGCGGAAAATGCCGCATGATGCGGCAAAAGCTGGTTCTGGAGGAAGCGACGATGGCCCAAGGTCAACCCGATACCCGCACGGCCCGCATTTCGGCCGAGGAGGCGCTGGCGCTGCATGCCATGGGCCGGCCGGCCAAGAAAGCCAAGCGAA
>JAKAQU010000013.1 GCA_021819535.1 Pseudomonadota bacterium
ATCATCGGGATGGGTGGGGGTGAGGCGGAAGAACCAGCCATCGCCCTCGGCGGCGCGGTTGACCAGCGCCGGATCCTCGACGATGGCGCCGTTCACCGCGGCAATGGTGCCGGCGAGGGGGGCATAGACGTCGGAGGCCGCCTTGACGCTCTCGACCACGGCGCAGGCCTCGCCCGCCGCGACCTCGCGCCCGGGCTCGGGGAGTTCGATGAATACGAGATCGCCGAGCGCCTTCTCTGCATGCGCGGTGATGCCGATGGTGAGGGTATCGCCATCGCGGCGCACCCATTCATGATCCTTGGTATAGCGGGTCTCGGCCTTGTTCTCGTCGCTGGGCATGGTTTCCTCACTTGGCGTAGCGGTGGGGGATGAAGGGAAGTGCGGTGACGACGGCCGGGAGTGCCCGTTCGCGCACGGAAATCGCGAGCTTCGTGCCCGGTCTCGCGTGCGCGGCGGCGACGTAGCCGATCGCGATCGGCGCATCGAGGCTCGGGCTGAAGCTTCCCGAAGTGACGCGGCCGATCACCTCGCCCGCGTCGAGAATGGGCGCACCACCCCGCGCCGGCGCGCGGCCTTCGAGGCGGAGGCCGACGCGCAGGCTCACCGGCCCGGCTTCGAGTTCGGCGCGGATCGCGGCCCCGCCGGGAAAATCCCAGGCGAGGCGCCGGCGTTTTGCGATCGTCCAGGCGAGGTTGGCGGCGATCGGCGAGGTCTCTTCGTCGATATCCTGGCCGTAGAGGCAGAGACCGGCTTCGAGCCGCAGCAAATCGCGGGCGCCGAGCCCGGCGGGGAGAACGCCGGGCAGCGTGAGCAGCCTTCGCGCCAGGGTCTCGGCGGCATCGGCGGGAAGCGAGATCTCGACCCCGTCCTCGCCGGTATAGCCCGAGCGCGAGACGAGGGTGGGGATGCCGGCGATCCGGGTTTCGGCCACCGCCATGAAGGGAAGGGCCGGAAGATCGGGGGCGAGCGGGGCGAGAATTGCCAGCGCCCCCGGCCCCTGAAACGCGAGCAGCGCCCGCTCGGGTCGCGGCGAGAGGGCGACCCCGGGCGGCAGATGCGCCGAAATCCGGGCGAAATCGGCATCTTTCCGCGCCGCATTGACGATCAGGAACAGCCGGTCTTCGCCGAGGCGCGCGACCATCAGATCGTCCTCGATGCCACCCGCGTCATTGGTGAGGAGTGTATAGCGCTGCCGGTTTGGGCCGAGGCCGGTGATGTCGCCCGGCACCAGCCGCTCCAGCGCCGCCGCGGCACCCGGCCCGGCCAGTTCCGCCTGGCCCATATGCGAGACATCGAACAAGGCGGCGGCCTCGCGGCAGGCGCGGTGCTCGGCGAGAATGCCGGCCGGGTAGGAGACCGGCATCGCATAGCCGGCGAAACCCACCATGCGGGCGCCGAGTGCCCGATGCAGGCCATCGAGCGGGCTCGTTTTTAAAGCATCGAGCGGGCTCGTTTTCAACGCGGCGGATGGATCGTTCATGACAGGCTCCGCTTATGGTCGCGCGCCGGCGCGATGCCGGCACTTCGACCCCCCTCTGTCGCGGAACCTGAGAGATTGGCCCGGGCTTTCGCGCGAGGCCTTACCCCGTCGGTGCGGCGAACCTAAGCCCGCCGGCTTTCCAGAGATCCGATTCCCACGCGGCCCTTTTGCCTGAGCGTTTCCGGGGGCCGGTTGCGCCTTCGGCGACCCGGCCGCACCTTCCGGCACGCCAGGCTCTCTCCCGCGCGGGATTATCGCGGACGGCCCACCATTGCGCATCGCGCGGCGAAAGGCAATCGCCGTATCGGCAAATGCTATCACGAAGGCGCGGCCTTGCCAGGTCTTCCCCAATCCCGGCAGAAAGGCCCCGCGATCTCAGGCGAAAGGTCTCTCTGAATGGCGGTCTATACCGAGGTTTCCGACGAGGCGCTGGCGGCGTTTCTCGCCGAATATGCGATCGGCGACCTCGTCGCCTTCCGCGGCATCGCCGAAGGGGTCGAAAACAGCAATTACGCGCTTCGCACCGGGGCTGGCGATTTCATCCTGACCCTTTATGAAAAACGCGTCGAGCCGGCCGATCTGCCCTGGTTTCTCGGCCTCATGGAGCATCTCGCCGGGCGCGGCGTGCCTTGCCCGCTCCCCGTGCATGGGCGGGATGGTGCGGCACTCCGCACGCTCTGCGGCCGGAAGGCGGCGATCACCACGTTTCTGCCCGGCGTCTGGCCGCGCCGGGTCGATATCGCCCATTGCGCACCGCTCGGCGAGGCGCTCGCGCGGCTCCATCTCGCCGGGGAAGGCTATGCGCCGCGCCGCGAAAATGCTCTCGGCCCGGCGAGCTGGGCGGCTCTCCTCGCCCGTGCCGCCGATGACGCCGACGGCGTTCGCCCCGGGCTCCGCGCCGAATTGGAGGCGGCACTCGCGGCCATTCTCGGCGCCTGGCCGCAAGGCTTGCCCACCGGGCACATCCATGCCGACCTCTTTCCCGACAATGTGTTCTTTCTGGAGCGGCGCATCTCCGGGCTGATCGATTTCTATTTCGCGGCGACCGATCTTCTCGCCTACGACCTCGCGGTCTGCCTCAATGCCTGGTGTTTCGAGAGCGATTACAGCTTCAATGTCACCAAGGCGCGGGCGCTGCTTGCAGCCTACGCGGCCGTGCGCCCGCTCACCGCGGCCGAGCGGGCGGCATTGCCGGTGCTCTGCCAGGGAGCGGCGCTCCGCTTTGCGTTAACAAGGCTCTATGACTGGATCAATACGCCCCCCGGCGCGCTGGTGACACGCAAAGACCCGCTCGATTACGTCCGCCGGCTTCGTTTCAACCTCGCCGCGAAGGATGCCGCCGCTTATGGGATCTGAGGAAAAAACCGTCGAGATCTGGACCGATGGCGGCTGCAAGCCCAATCCCGGCCCGGGCGGCTGGGCGGCCATTCTCCGTTTCGGCGAGCATGAGCGCATCCTTACTGGCGCTGAGACCGCGACCACCAATAACCGTATGGAACTGACCGCGGCGGCGGCGGCGCTGGAGGCTTTGTCCCGCCCCTGCCGCGTGGCACTTTATACCGACAGCGAATATCTCAAAAACGGTATCACCCGCTGGAAGGAAGGCTGGGTGCGGCGTAACTGGCGCAATGCCGCCGGCGATCCGGTCGCCAACATGGATCTCTGGCGCCGCGTGCTCGCCGCCGCCGCGCGGCATGAGATTTCCTGGCACTGGGTGCGCGGCCATGCCGGGCACGATCTCAACGAACGCGCCGACGCGCTCGCGACCGCGGCGCGTGACAAACTTCTCGCCGGGGCATAGATCGGAAAAGCCGCCCGATGCCGGCGCCAAACCATCTGGCACCGGCATCGGGTCGATCGTTCAGGCGGTTTTTTCAGGCGGCTTTGCTGGTCTGGTGCAGCGCCTGCCAGACGCGCTCGGGCGTTGCCGGCATGTCGATCGCGGTGATCCCGCGTTCGGCGAGCGCATCGAGAAGCGCATTGATCACCGCCGGCGGGCTGCCGACCGCGCCGGCCTCGCCCGCGCCCTTGACGCCGAGCGGATTGGTCCCGCACGGCACCTCGATCAGATCGACCTCGATATCAGGGAGATCATCGGCGCGCGGCAGCGCATAATCCATGAAGCTGCCGGCCAGCAACTGGCCCGATTGCGGGTCATAGACGGTGTGCTCCAAAAGCGCCTGGCCGATGCCCTGGGCGACGCCGCCATGCACCTGTCCGCGCACGATCATCGGATTGATCGCGCGGCCGACATCGTCGCAAACGATATAGCGCACGACGCGGGCAACGCCGGTCTCGGGATCGACCTCGACCTCCGCCATGTGACAGCCATTGGGGAAAGTGTGGCTTTCGATCTGCGCCACTTCCGCCGTATCGAGCAGATCGACCTCGCGCCCGGCGGCGCGGATCTCGCGCTGGCGTCGTGCGAGATCGAGGATATCGACCCCGCGATCGGTGCCGACGATGGCGAACTGGCCGTCATCGAAGACGATATCGGCGATGCTCGCCTCCAGCATGTCGGCGGCGGCGGCCTTGCCCTTTTCGATCACGGTTGCGGCGGTGGCGAGAATCGCCTGGCCTTCGGAATAGAGGCTGCGCGCGCCACCGGTGCCGCCGCCGGTCGGGATCGTATCGGTATCGCCCTGGCGGACACGAATCTTGTCGGGATCGATGCCGAGGCGATTGGCGGTCAGCATGACATAGGCGGTCTCGTGCCCCTGGCCGGTCGATTGCGTGCCGACATAGAGATCGACGCCGCCATCTTCATTGAAGCGAATCTCGGCGCGTTCGCTCGGGGCGCCGCCGGTCGCTTCGAGGTAATAGGCGAGGCCGATGCCGCGGAAGCGCCCGCGCCTGCGCGCCTCCGCGCGGCGGGCGGGGAAGCCGGCATAATCGATCTTGCCCAGCGCCGCCTCCATCACCCGGCCGAAATCGCCGCTGTCATAGGTCTGCCCCATCGCCGAGGTGAAGGGCATGGCGGCGGGCAGAACGAGGTTCAGCTTGCGAAGCTCGATCGCATCGAGCTTCAATTCGCGTGCCGCCGCATCGATCAGCCGCTCGACGAGATAATTGCTCTCCGGCCGCCCGGCCCCCCGATAGGCATCGACCGGCACGGTATTGGTGAAGACGCCGATCACGTTCGCGTAAATCTCCCGAAAGCCATAGACGCTGGCCAGAACCTTGGTGCCGGCGCCGGTCGGGATGAAGGGCGCGAAGGTCGAGAGATAGGCACCCATATCGGCGTAGTTCTTGGTGCGGAGGGCGAGGAATTTGTGGTCGGCGTCGAGCGCGATCTCACCGATCGTGAGATTGGCGCGACCTTGGGTATCGGAGAGGAACGCCTCGCTGCGCTCCGAGCGCCATTTCACCGGCCGCTCAAGCTTGCGCGCGGCATAGCAGGTGAGCGCGTGTTCGGCGTAGAGAAACAATTTCATGCCGAAGCCGCCGCCGACATCGGGGGTGATGATGCGGAATTTCTCGGCATCGACCCTGAAGACGACGTCGGCGAGCAATTGCTTGATGACCCAGCCGCCCTGGGTGTTGGTGGTCAGCGTCCAGCGCCCCGAGGCGGGATCGAACTCGGCAAGTGCCACCCGCGCCTCCATGCTGCTGACGACGACGCGGTTATTGGCAACCGTGAGGCGCGTGACATGGGCGGCCTTGGCGAACAGCGCCTCGGTCCGGGCGGGGTCGCCGATTTCCCAGTCGAAGCAGATATTGCGCGCGGCCCCCGCCCAGACCGGCGGCTGGCCGGCATCGGTCGCATGGGCGAGATCGGTCACCGAGGGCAGGATATCGTACTCGACCTCGATCGCGTCCGCGCCATCGCGCGCCGCCTGCGCGGTTTCGGCGACGATGAAGGCGACCGGGTCGCCGACATGGCGCACGGTGCCATCGGCGAGCACCGGATGGGGCGGGTCGAAGCGCGGGCTGCCATCGCGGTTTTTGAGCGGAATGGCGCAGGGGAGCGTCCCGATCCCGTCTTCGGCGAGATCGGCATGAGTATAGACCGCGACCACGCCGGGGAGCGTGCGGGCCTGTGCCGCATCGATGCTCTTGATGGCGGCGTGGGCGTGCGGGCTCCGCAGCACCACCCCGATCAAAGTGCCGGGCGGCGTGATATCGTCGGTATAGCGGCCATCACCTTTGAGAAGGCGGGGGTCTTCGACGCGCCGCACGGGTTGGGCCAGGCCGAATTTTGTCATCGTTCTCTCGCTCTCCGCTCGCTATTCACACTCGGGACGCGGCTAGATTGGCGCAAGCGGCGCCGGAATCAAAGCCCGCCCCATCCCCTCATTCGCCCGGCGTTTCGACGGGCAGGCGCATCTCGTGCGGCGAAACCCGCGATTTCACCCGCTCGCGCAGGCTCTGGAAGGTGACATAGAGCATCGGGATCAGGAAAATGCCGATTGCGCTCGCCGCGATCATGCCGCCGAACACCGCCGTTCCGATCCCGCGCCGGCTCAGCATCGCCGCCCCCTCCGCCCAGACCAGGGGCACGAGGCCGAGGATGAAGGCGACCGAGGTCATCATCACCGCACGGAATCGCATCCTGGCGCCGAGGGCCGCGGCCTCGCGGATCGGAACCCCTTCCTCGCGCCGCTCTTTCGCGAATTCGACGATCAGAATGCCGTTCTTGGCCGCAAGCGCGATCAGGACGACGAGACCGATCTGGGCATAGAGATCGAGCGAGAGCCCGGAGAGGAGGAGGGCGATGAACGAGCCGGTGACGCCGACCGTGACCGAGAGCAGCACCGGGATCGGGATCATCCAGCTTTCATAAAGCCCGACCAGGAAGAGATAGGCGAAGATGACGGCAAGGGCGAGGATGAAGCCGGTGCGCCCCGAGGCGAGCTGCTCCTGATAGGCGGTGCCGGTCCATTCGAACGCGTAGCCCGGCGGCAGCGTGTTGGCCGAGACCGCCGCCATCGCCGCCAAGGCATCGCCCGAGGAAACGCCGGGGGCGGGGCTGCCGAGAATGGAGATGGCGCGGTAGTTGTTATAGCGGATGATTACCTGCGGCCCCTGGATGATGCGCAGACTGGCGATCGAGCGCAGCGGCACCATCTGGCCGACATTGTTGCGCACATAGATCTGCCAGAGATCGGAGAAATCGCGCCGCCTCGCCGCCTCGCCCTCGATGATGACCTGCCAGGTGCGGCCATAGAGGCTGAAATTATTGATGTAGATGCCGCCGAGCGTGGCTTGCAGGGCGGTGAACACGTCGTTGATATTGAGGCCGAGCGCCTGCGCCTTCTCGCGGTCGATATCGAGATAGATCGAGGGGTTGGAGGCGGTGAAGGTCGAGAATACGCGGGCGAGATGGGGGTCGCGATTGGCGGCGGCGAGCAGGCCGTTCATGACGCTGCCCATGGTCACCGGATCCTGCCCCTCCAGCCCTTCGAGTTCGTATTCGAAGCCGCCCGAGGTCGAGAGCCCGATGATCGGCGGCAGGTTGAAGGGGAACACGACCGCCGAGCGGATGCCCTGTGCCGCGCCAAAAGTCTTGCCGATCAGCGCCTGGGCCGAACTCGCCGCCCCCTTGCGGTCGGCGAAGGGTTTGAGACGGGCGACCATGAAGGCGGCGTTGGGTTCGGAGACGTAATCGAGCAGCGAGAAGCCGATGATCGAGAGCGTGTGCTCGACCTCGGGCATTTTCTTGAGAATGCCCTCGACCTCGCGGGTGGTCTCGTTGGTCCGCGCGACCGAGGCGCCGTCGGGCAGTTGCACGGCGAGGAAGAACGCGCCCTGATCCTCCTCCGGCAGAAACCCTGTCGGCGTATGGCGCGAAAGTCCCCAGATGCTGGCGCCGAAGGCCGCGACCAGCAGGACGGCGAGCACCGAGACGCGAAGGAGGCGGCGCACGATCGCGGCATAGCCGTCGCGCAGGAAATCGATCCCGCGCAGTATCTGCCCGATCGGGCCGCGCTTTTTGCCGGTATGGCGAAGAAACACGGCGCAAAGCGCGGGCGAGAGGGTGAGGGCGTTGATCGCCGAAATCAGCATCGCCGAGCTGATGGTGACGGCGAACTGGCGGAACAGCGTCCCCGAAAGCCCAGGGATGAAGGCGATCGGCACGAACACCGAGAGCAGAACCAACGTGATGGCGATGATCGGCGCAGTGATCTGGCGCATCGCTTTCTTGGTTGCCGCCGCCGGCGATAACTCTGGCTCCTCCTCCATCACGCGTTCGACGTTCTCGACGACGACGATCGCATCGTCGACGACGATGCCGATCGCCAGCACCATGGCGAGCAGCGAGACGGTATTGGCGGAATAGCCGAGCGCGAGGAGGGCGGCGAAGGTGCCGATCAGGCTCACCGGGACGGCGACCGTCGGGATGATGGTCGCGCGGACATTGCCGAGGAAGAGATAGACGACGAGGATGACGAGCACGAAAGCCTCGGCGAGCGTGCGGATCACCTCGTGGATGGTATCGGAGACGAAGGTGGTGCTGTCATACATCACCCGCGCTTTCATCCCCTCGGGGAAGCGCTTGCTGAGTTCGGTGAGCGTCTGGTTCACGGCCGCCGCGGTCGCGACGGCATTGGCGCCGGGGGAGAGATAGATGCCGATCGGAACGCCCGGGCGGCCGTCGATGTGGCTTTCGCTGTCTTCGTTCTGCGCCCCCATTTCGACGCGGGCGACATCGCGCACGCGCAAGACCGAACCATCGGGGAAGGCGCGCAGCACGATTTCGCCGAATTCCTTTGGGGTTTTGAGCTGGCCCTTGGTCTGGACGTTGAGCTGGAATTGCTGATCGGGGCCGATCGGCCGCGCGCCGATGCGCCCGACCGGGGCCTGGACGTTCTGCGCCTGGATCGCGGCGATGACGTCGGACGGCGAGAGATTGAGACTGACGAGGCGCTGAATATCGAACCATATGCGCATCGAATAATTCATTTTGGCGAACAGCGACGCCTGGCCGACGCCTGGTGTGCGGGAAATCTTGTCGAGAACGTTGATGATTACGTAATTGGTGATGAACAGCGGATCCTGTTTGCCGTTCTCGCTATAGAGGATGACGAATTGCAGGACGGCGGCGGATTTTTTCTGCACCACCAGCCCTTCCTGCTGCACCTCGGCGGGCAATTGCGACATCGCCGTCTGCACACGGTTGTTGACGTTGACGACGTCGACATCGGGATTGGTGCCGAGTTCGAAGCTTGTATTCAGCGTGTAGCTGCCATCATTGCCGCTGTTCGATTTCATGTAGAGCATGCGATCGACGCCGACCACCTGGCTTTCGATCGGCTGGGCGATATTGGTCTCGACGACATCGGCCGAGGCGCCGGGATAGTATGCCGTCACCGTCACCTGCGGCGGCACGATATCGGGAAACTGCGCGACCGGGATGCGCAGCATGGCGAGAATGCCGGCGAGCGTGGTGACGATCGCGATCACCATCGCAAGGCGCGGCCGATCGACGAAAACGGCTGAGATCATCGGCTCAATCCCGTTTGGCGGCGGGATCGCCCGCCGCCGTTTTGCTGCCGGTTGAGGTGCCGGGTGGCGGCGAGGCGGGGCCGGGTGCGACGACGAGGCCGGGGCGCACGCGCTGCACGCCGTCCACCACCACCATCGCGCCCGGCTCGATCCCTTTCAGCACCACCGCTTCGGTCGCTGTCGATTGGCCGAGCTGGAGCCGGTGCTGCTCGATTTTGTTGCCGGCGCCGACGACATAGACATAATCCCCGGACTGGTCGGAAAGCACGGCGGCGCGTGGAACGGTGAGCGCCGTGATCGGCTCGACGCCTTCGAGGATGACGCTGACGAATTCGCCGTCGGTCAGTTCGCGCGCGGCGACGGCGGTTTTGCCTGCGTTCGTCGCGGCGAGGCCGGGCAGCAGCGGGTTGGCGATCACACCGCGGAGCGTGATGGTGTCGGTATTGGCGGAAATCGTATTGTCGACGAAATCGACCTTGCCCGCCTGGTCATAGATCCGCCCGTCGGGGAGGCGAACGCGGATGAGGACGGCGGAAAGCCCGCCTTTGTCGTGATAGCGCTGGCGGAGATCGAGGGCGGCGCGAACCGAGATCGGAAACACGACATACATCGGGTCTTGGCTCACGATCGTTGCCAGCGTTCCCGAGGAAGGGCTCACGACATTGCCGATGGTGACGGCGGTGCGTCCGATCTTGCCGTCGATCGGCGCAATGATGTCGGTATAGCCGAGATTGATTTGCGAGACGCGGAGATTGGCCTCGGCCTGCATCAACTGCGCCTGATAGGAAAGCTGATTGGCGCGCGCGTCATCGACGGTCGATTGCTGGCCGGCGGGTGTGTGCAGGAGGGCTTCGGCGCGATGGAGCGTGATCGCGGCGTTCTGCAACTGCGCTTGCATTTGCGCGATCGTCGCCGCTTTGGCCTGCACATCGGCCTCGAAGGGCGGGCGTTCGAGGTGATAGAGAACATCGCCCTTTTTGACCTCCGCCCCTTCCGCAAACGAAATCTGTTCGAGGAAGGCCGTGACGCGGGCGACGAGGTTGACGCGGTCGGTCGCCTGGATGCGGCCGACGAATTCGCTGGTTTCGGTTACCGCGTGACGCTCGGCGCGCACGACGCCGACCGCGGGCGGGCCGCCTGGCGCGAACTGCGCGAAGGCGGGCGGCGCCGCGAGCGGGAGAAGGGCGAGCACCGGCAGGATTTTACGAAACAGCATGGGGTAGTCCTTGTCGTTTTCGCGAGGCATGGGGTCTTTTTTTGGCAAGGCATGGATAGCAAGCGAGCGCGGAACGATCGGCTCCGCGACGCTAAAAATCTCCTCTTCTCCCCGTTTGTCGGCGGGGATAGGCGTCAGGCCAAAAGTTTTTTGGTTCTTTTTTTGCAAAAAAGAACAATACTTACCTGCTAGAGAGAGCGTTCGCTCGTCTTTTGAGCAGTTTGTGCTTGCGGCTGCTCAGGGTAGGCCTGTTCCCAGCCGCCGCCGAGCGCCTTGTAGAGCAATACCAGATTGGTCGAAACCAGGGTCGTGCTCTGGGCGAGCTGGAGTTCGGCACCGAGGAGGACGCTTTGCGCGGTCAGCACGTCGAGGAAGGTTGCGACCCCCTGCACGTAGCGCTGGCGGGCGAGATCGAGGGCGCGGCGGGCCGCGCTCACGGTTTTGGTCAGCTCATCCTCGCGCTGCTGTTCGGTATTGTAGGCGGTCAGTGAATTATCGACATCGTTGAGCGCCTGCAGCACCGTTTTCTGATAAGTGAGTGCCGCCTCCTTCTGCTGCTGCTTGCGGAGCGCGAGCTGCGAGACGAGTTGGCCGCCCTGGAAGATCGGCAGGCTGACGGTGGGGCCGACGCCATACTGCATGGAGCGCAGGCTGCCCAACTGGTAGGCATTGAGCGCCGCGATGCCGAAGCTTCCGGTGAGCGAGACATTGGGGAAGAAGTTCGAGACCGCAACGCCGATCTGTGCGGTCGCCGCGTGCAGGCTGGCCTCGGCGGCGCGGATGTCGGGCCGGCGCCGCGCGAGTTCCGAGGGAAGACCCATCGGCACTTTCGGCGGCACTGGCGGGATCGGCTTGGCATCCGCGAGTTCGGCTTTGAGCGCCCCCGGCGGCTTGCCGAGAAGCTGGCTGATGGCGTTGATCAGCTCTGTTTCCTGCGCGCGGAGCGGTGGCAACTGCGCGGCGATGTTGGAGGCCTGGGCCTCGGCATTGGCGACGTCGAGATCGGTGGTGAGGCCGCCGCTGGCGCGCTGGCGGGTCAGATCGAGGCTCTGATTGGCGCTGTCGAGATTTTCCTGGGTGATGGCGAGCGTGCGCTGCGTTCCGCGCAGATTGATGTAATCGCGCGCCATTTCGGCCTCGATCGAGACCAGGGCGTCGCGCCGCTGATCCTCGGTCGCCTGGACCATGGCTTTCGCCGCTTCGACCTGGCGGCGGATCTGGCCCCAGAAATCGATCTCCCAGGCGGCGTCGAAGCCGTATTGATAGAGATTGAACGGCGGGATCGTGGTGCCGCCGACCGGAATGGCGCCGAGGGTGCCGCCGGCGCCGCTCGCCGAGGCGCCGGTGCTGCCGAAGCTGGTCGCGGTCGTGCCCGGCGCGATGCCGCCGAAGCCGCCGCCGGAACTCGTCGCGCCGGCGGGCGGGAACAGCCCAACCACGCCGTTCGGGCTCAGATATTGGTGCGAAAACGAGCCATCGGCATTGAGGATCGGGTATTGGCTCGCTTGTGTGACACCGAGTTGGCTGCGCGATTCGCCGAGCCGCATATCGGCGATCCGCAAATCGAAATTCTCGCCGATGACGCGCTGCTCGAGGCTGGTAAGCTCGGGATCCTGGAACTGGTCCCACCATTTCGGATCGATCGGCGCGTTATCGACGAGGCTTGCTTTCTCGACCGGCGCGGTCGGTTTGGTGCTCGTCCACGACGAGGGCTGCCACCAGGGCTTCTCGGGGGCGTAATCCGGCCCGACGGTGCAGGCGCCGAGCAGCGGGAGCGTCAAGGCGAGCGCGCGGCGAAGCCGTCGATAGGCGAAAATCCGATCAGACCGACGCATGACCCCAACCTCCAAGCCCACTGCCACGGCATCCTCTTCGGCTCGATGCCGCGCCAGCCCGCCCCATGATGACCGACCGGTTCGGTCAACTTTTGACAAATGTACCCGCTCCGTCGCATCGTCAACCGCCAAAGCCGCGTCACCCGCCACGGAGATATGCCAGGATGCTGGCCAATGATGCCCTGTCGCCGGAAAAACGTGCCCAAATCCTCGACGGCGCGGCAGACGTGTTTGCGCATGACGGGTATGAGGGTGCCAGCATGTCGCGCATCGCCGCGGTCGCCAATGTCTCCAAGGGCACACTCTACAACCATTTCGAGAGCAAGGCACAGCTTTTCGCCGCCTATGTCGAATCCGCCTGCGCGCGCAATCTCTGCCAGGCTTTCGCCGCCACTGACGAAAATCTCGACGTCGCCGAGACTTTGGCGCGGATCGGGCGGCGGATGGTGGAGATGATGCTGTCCGATCTCGGTCTTACCATCTATCGCGTGGTGGTGGCGGAGGCGAAGAAATTTCCCGAACTCGCCAATGCGTTTTATGAGGCCGGGCCGGCGCGCGCGATCGCGCAGATGGCGCAGTGGCTCGCGGCGCGGACGGCGGAGGGGAAGCTCGCCGTCGAGGATCCCGCTTTCGCCGCCGAACAATTCTTCTGCCTCTGTCAGACCCGGCTTTGGCTGCGCTATAAGCTCAATCTGCAGGAGGCAGCGCCAGAGGCGGCGATCGAGACGGTGGTCGCGGCGGCGACGCGAATGTTTCTCAACACTTATGGGGTGACGCCATGACGGGTGCGCGAACCGAGGCGGCGCTGGCGCGGGCGGCGGCGCTGATGCCGGAGGCGATCGCCGCCTGGTCCGATTTTCTGCGCGTGCCCTCGATCAGCGCCCAGCCCGATCACGCGGGCGATTGTCGGCGGGCTGCGGAATGGGCCCGTGCCCGCCTGGCCGGGTTCGGCTTTTCCGCTTCCCTCATGGAGACCGACGGCCATCCGGTGGTGCTCGCAACCCATCCCGGCCCCGGCGGCGATGCCCCGCATCTTCTTTATTACGGGCATTACGACGTGCAGCCGCCGGAGCCTTTGGAACTCTGGCCAAGCCCGCCCTTTACGCCGACCATCGTTGATGGACCGCACGGCAAGCGCATGGTCGCGCGCGGCGCCGTCGATGATAAGGGGCAGGTTGCCGCCTGGCTCGGCGCCTTCGCCGCCTGGCACGCGGCAAGCGGGACGATGCCGGTTCGGCTCACCGTTCTGCTGGAAGGCGAGGAGGAAATCGGCAGCCCCCATCTCGAACCTTTTCTTGCCGCCCATAGCGCCGCGCTCGCCGCCGATGCCGCGGTGATTTCGGATACCAATCTCTGGGATTTCACGACGCCGGCGATCACGACCGGGCTCCGCGGCCTGCTCTATGTCGAAATCCGCGCCCGCGCGGCGGCGCGTGATCTTCATTCCGGCCTTTTCGGGGGGCTTGCCTGCAACCCGCTCAACGAACTCGCGGCGCTGCTCGGGGCACTTCGGGACGATGCCGGGCGGGTGCGCCTCCCGGGATTTTATGACGGGGTTTTGGTGCCCGATGCGGCGCACAAGGCGGCTTGGGACGCGCTTGGTTTCGATGGCGCCGCGTTTCTCGGCAAGGTCGGGCTCACCACGCCGGTGGGCGAGGCCGGGCGCGGCCTTCTTGAGCGTCTCTGGGCGCGGCCGACCGCCGATATCAACGGAATCTGGGGCGGCTATGCGGGGGCGGGGGCGAAAACCGTGATCCCGGCGGAGGCGGGGGCCAAAATTTCCTTTCGCCTCGTCCCCGGCCAGAACCCGCAGGCGATTTTGATGGCTTTCAAAAAGTTTCTCACCGAACGCGCCCACCCCGATCTCAAGCTGACCTTTCACGAGCTTGGCGCCGCGCCGGGGATCGCGGTTGCGACCGACCTTCCTGTCGTCGCCGCGGCACGGCGGGCGCTCGCCGAGGAATATGGCCGCCCGCCCGCCCTTATCGGCTGCGGCGCGTCGATTCCGGTGGTGGAGAGCTTCAAGCGCGTGCTCGGTCTCGAGACTTTGCTGATGGGTTTCGGACTCGATGACGATCAGGTTCACAGCCCCGGCGAAAAATTCGAAATCGCCTGTTTCGAGCGCGGCCTTCGCGCCCATATCCGCCTTCTCGGCCACCTCGCGGCCATGAATCGCTGAGCGGGATAAAGTCTTTTTGCTTCTTTTTCTTCAGAAAAAGAAGATTCTTGCTTATGCTTTCTTCGCCAATTCCGTCACCACGCCATGCAGCGTGCGCAATTCCTGCTCGGTGACTTCGCCGCGCTGGAAAAAATGGCGAAGATTGCGGATCATGCCGGGGCGCTTTTGCGGGTTGCGGAGAAAGCCGGAGCCGTCGAGTTCGCGCACGAGATGGGAGAGGAAATTTTCGAGTTCGCCCTTGGTCGCGACCCCTGTCTCGTTGGTCACCAGCGTGCGTGCCGGCGTTTCCTCGGCCGCGAGCCACCATTCATAGGCCAAAACCATCACCGCCTGGGCGAGGTTGAGCGAGAGGAAAGCGGGGTTGAGCGGATAGCGGACCAGGGTGTCGGCGCAGGCGAGATCGTCGTTATCGAGACCGGCGCGTTCGGGGCCGAAAAGAATGCCGGCGCGAAGAGCGCGTTCGCCGATCGCGCGCAATTCGGCCGCGGCGCCGCGCGCGGTCAGGAGCGGCTTGATGACGTGGCGCGGGCGCGGGCAGGTGGCGAAGACGCGGTGGAGATCGGCGATGGCGGCAGGAAGGTCGGGAAAAACCTTGGCGTCATTGAGAATGCGGTCGGCGCCGGAGGCGGTGCGGAAGGCGCGCGCCGAGGGCCAGCCATCGCGCGGGGCGACGAGGCGAAGATGATAAAGCCCGCCATTGGCCATGGCACGGGCAACGGCGCCGATGTTTTCGGCCAGTTGCGGACGCACCAGAATCACCACCGGCGAGGGTTCGATCGGCGCCAAAACGGCCCCCTGGTCGCGCCCGGTCATTCTTCCCTCATCCCCGCCGCCAAGTGGTACCATCGGCGTTATCTTCGAGAAGGATGCCGGCGTCAGCCAGCTCTTTCCGGATTTCGTCGGCGCGGGCGAAATTTTTGGCGTGGCGCGCGGCGGCGCGTTCGGCGATTTTTTGTTCGATCGCGTTGGAGTCGAGCGTTGGCCGAAACCACGCTTCGGGATCGGTTTGCAGAATCCCGAGCAGATCGCCGGCTTTCCGCAAGCCGGTTGCCGCTGCCCGATCGCCGGCCAATGCGGCGTCGGCGAGTTTGTGCAGCTCCGAAATGGCAAGCGGCGTATTCAGATCGTCGCACAGCGCCGCCATCACCGGCGCGGGAACATCGCCATCATTGGCGGGCGGGGCTTTTTGCAGCGCGCGATAGAAGCGATCGAGTTCGCGCCGCGCATCCTTCAACGCCTCGTCGGAAAAATCGAGCACGCCGCGGTAATGCGTCTTGAGCAGCGCGAGCCGCACCGCCTCGCCCGGCACGCGCGCCAGCAGATCCTCGACGGTGATGATATTGCCGAGACTTTTCGACATTTTCTCGCCGTTCACCAACAGCATGCCGTTATGGAGCCAGACGCGGGCAAAATGGTGGCCCGGAAAGGCGCAGCAGCTTTGCGCCACTTCGTTCTCGTGGTGCGGAAACAAAAGATCGCCGCCGCCGCCATGGATATCGAAATCGGTGCCGAGATAGCGCCACGACATCGCCGAGCATTCGATGTGCCAGCCCGGCCGGCCCCGGCCATGATTGGGCCCCCAGGGGCTTTCCCATCCGGGAAGATCGTCGGGAGATGGTTTCCACAGCACGAAATCGCCGGGATCGCGCTTATAGGGTGCGATTTCGACACGGGCGCCGGCGCGCAATTCCTCGGGGCTGCGGCCGGAGAGCCGGCCATAGTCGGGAAAGCTCGCGACCGAGAAGAGAACATGCCCCTCGGCCACATAGGCATGGCCGCCTTCGATCAGCCGTTCGATCAGGGCGATCATCTCGGCGATGTGGGCGGTTGCGCGTGGCTCGATCGTGGGCGGGGCGACGCCGAGTGCCGCCATGTCGCGATGGTAGAGGTCGAGCGTGCGTGCGGTCAACGCCGCGATCGTTTCGTGGTTTTCGGCGGCGCGGGCGTTGATCTTGTCATCGACATCGGTGACGTTGCGGACATAGGTGAGATGGCCGTAGAGCCGGCGGAGCAACCGGGCGAGAACATCGAACACCACCGCCGGGCGGGCATTGCCGATATGCGGCCGGTCATAGACCGTCGGGCCGCAGACATACATCCCGACATGCGCGGGATCGAGGGGCATGAACCGCTCTTTGCGGCGGGTCAGGCTGTTATGGAGAAAAAGCGCCGGCATGCTCGCAATCCGAAATCGTTCGGCGTCGTTTTGGCCGATGGCGAGGGGCGGGGCAAGATGGGGGGCAAAAGCAACGGCCCGATCCGTTGCCGGACCGGGCCGCTTTCGTCAGATCAGGCGCTGCGTCAGTTGACGCGGGCGAGCGTCGGCAAGCCGAGGAGATCCGGGAGGGCGACGACGAGCATGCCGCCGACCTGGGTCGCGCTCTTGGTCTTGACGGTCGGCGCGGCGCCGCCGCCATTCGGGTTGATGATGTATTCGAAG
>JAKAQU010000335.1 GCA_021819535.1 Pseudomonadota bacterium
CGCCCGGTGGTGATCACGGCGCGTGGCTCGGATGTGACGCAACTCCCCGATCACGCCATTCCACGCCGGCTTATTCAACGCGCGATCCTGGCCGCCGATCATCTGATTTCGGTCAGCGCCGGGCTCAAGGAGGGATTGGTCGCGCTCGGCGCGCCGGCCGCGAAGGTGACGGTGCTGCGGAATGGCGTCGATCTCGCGATCTTCCGCCCGCTCGCGCGCGAGGATGCCCGCGCCGCACTCGGGCTTGATGGGCCGACGCTCATTTCCGTCGGCCATCTCATCCCGCGCAAACGCCACGACATGGTGATCGAGGCGCTGGCCCGGCTCGAAGGGTTCAGCCTCATGATCCTCGGTGAGGGGCCAGAGCGGGCACGGCTCGAGGCACTGATCGCCGCACGCGGGCTCGGCGCGCGGGCGCGCCTCCTTGGCGCGGTGCCGCACGCGGCGCTCGCGCGCTATTATTCCGCCGCCGACGCCCTTCTATTGGCATCGAGCCGCGAGGGCTGGGCGAATGTGCTCCTGGAGGCGATGGCGTGTGGGACGCCGGTGATCGCAAGCCGCATTCCCGGCAACCCGGAAGTGGTGAGATCGCCGGACGCGGGCCTCATCGTTGAGGAAAACACGCCCGAGGGCATCGCCGCCGCGGTGCGCAAGCTCTTTGCCGCCCCGCCGGCCCGTGACGCCACCCGCGCCTATGCCGAACGCTTCGGCTGGGCGGAAACCAGCGCCGGCCAGGCGGCGGTGTTCCGCGCACTCGCATCGTAGCTGCCGCCATTGCAACCCGTCTCGGAAGAGCCAGAAATGGACAAAGGCCACGGCATGAACCAGCCCCAGGACATGGACGAACGCCAGCGCCGCGAATTCGACTATCATCGTGATTTCGCGCAAAAGCATCGCGACAGGATCGAAACACCGGTCGATCTCGATGTCGTCAAGCCCGGCCCCAGGCGACGCTGGAACGCCTATTGGTCGTCGTACGACGCGATCATGGCGCTCGGCATCGCCGGCAAGAAAGTGCTCGTGCCGGGCTGCGGCTTTGGCGAGGATGCGATCCGCCTCGCGTCACTCGGCGCCGATGTCTATGCGAGCGACCTTTCCCCCGATCTCACCGCCATCGCCCGCGCCCGCGCCGAGCGCATGGGGGTCGGAAAAATCCAGTTCGACGTCATGCCGGCGGAACAGATGTCCTATGGCGATGACATGTTCGATCTCGTCTATTTCAACGACATCCTCCACCATGTCGATATCCCGCGCACGCTCGGCGAGGCGCGGCGCGTGCTGCGGCGGGGCGGCAGCGTCGTCGCCAACGAGCTTTATACCCACTCGCTCTCTCAGAAAATCCGCGAAAGCCCCTTAGTCGCGGGTTTCCTCTATCGCCGCATGGTGCGGTTCATTTACGGGACCGATACCCCCTATATCACCGAGGACGAACGCAAGATCGACGAGCGCGAACTCGCCATGATCGAAGACATTCTTGACGCGCCGGCATGCCGGTATTTCCTCCTCATCGGCGGCCGGCTGGTGCCGCCCTATTGGCCGCGGGTCGGGAAATTCGACTATGCCGCGCTCAATCTCGTCGCCCCGCTCGGCCGGCTTCTCGCCGGGCGCGTCGTGGTGACCGGCAGGGTGAAAAAATAAGCTACAGCCCGAAATAGGCACGATGGAGCGCGTCATCGGCCGTGAGGGCTGCGACACTGCCGGAAAAGCCGGTGCGCCCGCCTTCGAGCGTGATCACATGCTCGGCGAGATCGAGAAACTTGACGTTCTGCTCGGCGATCAGGAGCGCGAGACCGTCACGGTGGAACTGCCGCAGAATGGCGATGACCTCGCCCACGAACAGCGGCGAGAGCCCGGCCGAGGGTTCATCCATCACCAGAAGCCGTGGCGATCCCGCCAGCGCCTTGGCGATGCCGAGCATTTTGCGCTGCCCGCCTGAGAGGCTGCCGGCGGCGGCCGAGCGGCGGGCGGCGAGATCGGGGAAGGCGGCATAGAGCGCATCGATCTGGCGGCGAAGGGTTGCGGGCGGCGAAAATTGGCCGCCAATGGCGAGGTTATCGGCGATGCTGAGGGCGGTGAAGACGCCGATTTCCGACATATAGGCCATGCCGCGCCGCACCCGCCGGTCGCTCGGCCAGAGGGTGATGTTCTCGCCAGCGAAATGGGCCTCCCCCCGCCAGGCGGGCAGAAGGCCGAGCAGAACCTTGAGGAAGGTGGTCTTGCCGGCGCCGTTCGGCCCGAGCAGAACCACGCATTGACGCGCCCCGACCAGGAGATCGGCGCCCCACAGCACTTGCACCTTGCCATAGCCGCTCTCGATGCCGCGCGCGGCGAGCAGGGGCTCAGCCGGCATGATCCCTCCCCAGGAACACCCGCACCACCTCGGCGTCGCGTGTCGCCGCGGCGAGCGTGCCCTCGAAAATCTCCCGCCCGGCGTTCATCACGATGACGCGATCGGTAAGCCGGTCGAGAAAGCCGAGCAGGTGTTCCACGACAACGAGCGCGATACCGCTCTTCGCGAGACCCGCGAGATAATCCGCCATGCGCGCAAGCTCCGCCGGGTTGAGGCCGGCAGCGAGTTCATCGACGAGGAGGAGGCGCGGCCGCGTCGCCAAGGCACGCGCGAGATCGAGCTGTTTTTGCTGCGCGCTGTTGAGATCCTCGGCGCGGCGCTCGGCGAGAAGGTCGAGTTCCAATTCCGCGAGCAATGGCGCGATATCGGCGCTCGCCTCACCCTGGTTGCGGCCATAGGCCGCGGCGAGTGCCACATTCTGGCGCACGGTGAGCGAGGCGAAGGGGCGCGGCGACTGAAAGGTGCGGTTGATGCCGAGCCGTGCGCGGCGATGGGGGGCGAGGCCGCCGATCGCCCGGCCGGCAAAGCGCACCACCCCGCCATCCGGCGGATAAAGGCCGGAAATCGTGTTGATGCAGGTGGTCTTGCCCGAGCCGTTGGGCCCGACGAGGCCGAGCACCTCGCCGGCCTTGAGCGAAAAGCTCACGCCATCGAGGGCGCGAAACCCGCCGAACCGTTTGACCAGACGCTCGACGCCGAGCAAATTTTCAGGGGACATCGATCCCCCTCCGCTGCAGGAGCGAGGCGAGGCCGCGCGGCAGGAACAGAACCAGCCCGACGATCAGCGCGCCGTAGATGAGCTGGAAATATTGCGGCACCGAGATGCCGATCAGATTGTAGAGCCCATAAAGCAGCACCACGCCGGCGATCGGGCCCGCGAGCGTCGCGACCCCGCCGAACAAGGTGAAAACGATGGCGAAGATCGAGATCGAGAGGTCGAAGGCGGTCTCGGGGTAGAAGACGGAGATGTGCCAGGCGAACACCCCGCCGGCGAGGCCGGCGATCAGCGCGGAAAGCAGCCAGGCGATGATGCGCGAAGACACCACCGGAATTCCGGCCATCGCGGCCGATACCGGATCGTCGCGCCCGGCCTGAGA
>JAKAQU010000336.1 GCA_021819535.1 Pseudomonadota bacterium
GCAGAGAAGACATTGTTCTTTTTTGAAAAAAAGAACCAAAAAACTTTTACTCGTTGGGCAGTGCCTGCGGCACTGCCCGCTCCGAGGAGCTTGCCACTCCGAGGGAACGGAACAAAAGTCTTTTTGCTTCTTTTTCTTCAGAAAAAGAAGAGCTTATTATATCAACAACTAAACATTAAATTACATCATGCTTGAATCTATCACAAAACCTAAAGTTTTGCTTTACGATTGGGATAATACGCTGGTCGATGGCTGGGCCGGCATCACCGAGGCGCTGAACGCGGTGTTCGCCGCTTTCGGCCGCCCGCTATGGAGCGCGGCGGAGACGCGGGCGCGCGTGCGGGTTTCGCTCGCCGAGAGTTTTCCGGCGATGTTCGGAGATGATTGGCTGCGCGCGCGCGATATTTTCTACGCGACGCTGAAGGCCGGGCATCTCGGCCATCTTCGCCCAATGCCGGGGGCGGCTTCCGTGCTCGCCGCCGGCGCGGGGCGCCCGCAGGGGGTGGTCTCCAACAAGGCGGGGGCGTTTCTTCGCGACGAGGTCGCCTATCTCGGCTGGGCGGAGCATTTTCGCGCCATTATCGGCGCCGGCGACGCGTCCGCCGACAAGCCCGATCCGGCGCCGCTCCATCTCGCCTTGCGCGAGATCGGCGTCGGCGCCGGGCCGGAGGTCTGGTATATCGGCGATACCGCCCTCGACATGCAGGCGGCGCGGGCGGCGGGGTGCCGTGCGGTGCTGCTCGGCGATGCCGGACATGATGGTGGGCTTGCCCGCGCGGCGCCGGATTTCCATTTTGCCGATGGCCATGCTCTGGCCGCGTATCTGGCGAGCGCCCGGTAAGACGATGACGGCGACAATAGCACTGAGCGGGATGTTGTCGCCGCCCGCGGCGATGCTACATAAAGGGCGTGCGGGGCTTGAGTTTCGGCCGGCGGTGGGCTGCCCGCTTGCGGCCGGGCCAAAAAAATGAAGAAGGATGAGATCGTGGCTAGTGAGAAATCGCAAAACGTTCAGGATGTTTTCCTGAATCACGTGCGCAAGAACAAGACGCCGGTGACCGTCTTTCTGGTCAACGGGGTGAAGCTGCAGGGCATCATTACCTGGTTCGATAATTTCTCGGTGCTGCTCCGCCGCGACGGGCATACTCAGCTCGTCTACAAGCATGCGATCAGCACGGTGATGCCGAGCGGGCCGATCCAGCTTTTCGACGGCGTCAAGAGTGAGGCCGGAGCGGTGAGCGGGGCTGGGGTCGGCATCGGCTGACGATGGCTTTAACCGGCCCGCGGTGCCGTGTTGCCCTCGTGATCCGCGACATTTGTCTGGCATGAGCGCGACATCACCCCTCCGTGCCGCCGTGATCCTGCCATGGGATCGCGAGGATCGCGCCAATGCCGTCCGCGCGGCCGAGGCGCGGCTGGAGGAGGCGGCCAATCTCGCCGCGGCGATCGGGCTCGTCGTCGTCCATTCCGCTATCGTGCCGCTCCGCGCCGTGCGCCCGTCGACCTTGCTCGGCTCCGGTCAGATCGAACTCGTCGCCCATGCCATCGCCGGGCAGTCGGTCGCGGTGATCATCATCGACAGCGATCTGAGCCCGGTGCAGCAGCGCAATCTGGAGCGCGCCTGGAACTGCAAGGTGATCGACCGCACCGGTCTCATCCTCGATATTTTCGGCGAGCGCGCGGCAACGCGCGAGGGCGCGCTTCAGGTCGAACTCGCCCATCTCGAATACCAGAGGAGCCGCCTCGTGCGCTCCTGGACCCATCTCGAGCGCCAGCGCGGCGGTTTCGGCTTTCTCGGCGGCCCGGGCGAGACCCAGATCGAGGCCGACCGCAGGCTGATCGGCGAGCGCATCGTGCGCCTCAAGCGTGATCTCGAACAGGTGCGCCGCACCCGCGGCCTGCATCGCGCGGCGCGCAGGCGGGTGCCGTTCCCGGTCGTCGCCCTGGTCGGTTACACCAATGCCGGCAAATCGACGCTGTTCAACGCCATGACCGGCGCCGCCGTCGAGGCGCGCGATCAGGTTTTCGCGACCCTCGATCCGACCATGCGAGCGTTGTCTCTTCCCTCCGGGCGGCGGGTCATTCTTTCCGACACGGTTGGTTTCATCAGCGAATTGCCGACCGAACTCGTCGCCGCCTTTCGCGCGACACTGGAAGAAGTGGCGACGGCCGATATCATCCTCCATATCCGCGACGCCGCTCACCCCGACACGCTTGCCCAGCGCGCCGACGTGCTCGCCGTTCTCGCCGGCATGGCGGCCGACGGCGTGCTGGCGCCGGATTGGCAGCGCCGGCTGATCGAGGTCGAGAACAAGGCCGATCTTCTGGGAGACGCAGCACCGCCGCGCCCGGGCATGGTCCGGGTCTCCGCGATCACCGGCGCCGGGATCGCCGATTTGGAGGCCGCGATCGACCAGCGCATCGCCGCCGGGTTGGAGGAGGCGGAATACGCCATCCCGCCGACGGACGGCGCCCGTATCGCCTGGCTTTATCAGCATGGCGAGGTGATTGGCCGCACCGACGGCGAGGCGGCGGTTCGGCTGCGTGTCCGCCTTCGTCCCGCCGACCGCGCCCGCTTCGAGAAACAGGTCTGAGGGTGCTCTAAGCCCGTTCGGCGGGGATGATCATGAAATTGGTCTTGCCCTCATAGCGCTGGAACGCATCGATACGCAGATAGGCGTGATCCTCGCACCATTGCGTGAAAGCGGCGTCGCTGCGGTCGTCAAGCTCGATGAACAGCGCCGGGCGCCAGCGCGCGATGGTGCGGGCAAGCCCGGCCAGCACCTCCATTTCATTGCCTTCGACGTCGATTTTGACCATATCGACCGGCCGTGCCGCCAGCACCGCATCCCCCGGAAGACAGCGGAACGCGCCGTCGGCGGCGGGCTGGATCGCGGTGCAGCCGAGATTGTCCGGGTCCGGCTGGACCAGGCTGACCCGCCCCTCGGCATGGCCGAGCGCGATGCCGAGAAACCCCGTCTCGCAGGTGCCGAGTTCGTTCAGGCGGCGGTTGAGCATGAAAATATCGATCGCCTCGGGATTAATCTCGAAGGTGATGATGCGGCGTGGGTTGCAGAATTTCTCGACGAAAATCGTATGGTTGCCGACATTGGCGCCGATATCGACGAACACGCCGCCTTCACGGAAATGACGGGCGATGATCGCGAGTTCCTCGCGCTCGTAGAAAATCCCTTGCAGATGATGGCTTTGGATGTGGTCGCGATCGTTTTTGACGAAAAAACGAATATCCCGATCCTGGATCCGGGTCTCAATCACTATTCCTCGGAGCGAACGCATCCGGCAGACCTCCCCGAATCGCAGGGCCCGAATCTCAGGGGTCGATTCTCTGCGCGTATTCCCAGGCACGTGCCGCGATTTCCTGAAAAATGCGTCCACGTTCCATCGCGCGGGCGTCCGCGGCATTGCCCTCGATCGCAC
>JAKAQU010000337.1 GCA_021819535.1 Pseudomonadota bacterium
TGTTCGCGGAACCCATCTGGGCCAGCGGCCATGTTGCCGCGTACATAGGCCGAACGCATGACCGCTTTCGAACCGCCATCAAATCTTGCAAATTTCCACTTGAACTCTACGGGCCGTCCACGCATGGAACAGGATTCGTTCGCTTTCGTTCGCCGGATCATCCATATCGACATGGATGCGTTTTTTGCGTCCGTCGAACAGCGCGACCAGCCTTCCCTCAAAGGGAAGCCGGTCGCTGTCGGCCATGCCGGCGCGCGCGGCGTGGTGGCGGCGGCGAGCTATGAAGCGAGGCGCTTTGGCGTCCATTCCGCCATGCCCTCGCGTCTTGCCGCGCGCAAATGCCCGGATCTGATCTTCATCCCGCCGCGCTTTGACGTCTACAAAGCCGTCTCGGCCGAGATCGGGGCGATTTTCGCCCGCTACACGCCCCTCATCCAGCCGCTCTCGCTCGATGAGGCCTATCTCGACGTTACGGCGCAAATTCCGCTCCATGGCTCGGCGCGAGCGATCGCGGAGGCGATCCGGGCCGCGATCCGCGCCGAAACCGGGCTCACCGCGTCGGCCGGGGTCTCGTACAATAAATTCCTCGCCAAGCTCGCCTCCGATCATCGCAAACCCGATGGGCTGTTCGTCATTCCGCCCGCCCTCGGCCCCGATTTCGTGGCCTCCCTCCCGATCGGCAAGTTCCACGGCATCGGCCCGGTCACGGCGGCACGCATGAACGCGCTCGGCATCATGAGCGGCGCCGATCTCCGCAGCACAGCACAGAGCTTCCTCACCGCGCATTTCGGCAAGGCGGGGGCTCTTTATCACCGGCTGGCGCACGCCGAGGACGAGCGCCCGGTGGAACCCGAGCGCGTGCGGAAATCCATCGGCGCCGAGACGACGTTCGCAACCGATCTCAGCGAATACTGGCAGGCGCGGGCATCGCTCGCATCCCTTGCCGCCAAGGTCGCGGCCGCCGCCTCGCGCTATCACCTCGCCGGACGGACGGTGACGGTGAAAGTGAAATACGCCGATTTCCAACAGATCACCCGCGCCCGCAGCTTTGGCCAAGCGCTCTGCGCGGGCGATCGCCTGGCCGCGATCGGCTGCGATCTTCTCGCCCCGCTCTTTCCGCCGCGGCTCGGCATCCGCCTTCTCGGCATCGCGCTCTCGCAACTCGAAGCCGAGGGCGCGCCGCGGCAACTCGCCTTCGCACTCGGGGAAAGGTGAGCGCAGGGATCGTTGGTCGCCCAGGGAGAGAGGGAAACAGGGAAACAAGATGCTTCCCGGCCCGGCGCCCGCATGCCAGACTTTCCGCACGCAACATTCGGGAGGAAGGCATGGCCCTGGTGATCGATTATTTTCTGTCGCTCAATTCGCCGTGGACGCATCTTGGCGCTGCGCGTTTTGCCGCTCTCGCCGCCCAGAACGGCGCTGAGGTCAGACTATTTCCGGTCGATTTCGGCGCGATTTTCGCCGCGACCGGCGGCCTGCCGCTGCCCAAGCGTTCGCCCCAGCGCCAAGCCTACCGGCTGCAGGAATTGGCGCGCTGGCGCGATCATCTCGGCATCCCGATCCATATCCAGCCGCGCCATTTCCCAGCCAATGAGGCGCTGGCCGCGCAGGCGGTGATCGCACTCCGCGAAAGCGAGGGCCATGGGCCAGCGATGGCGCTCGCCCATCGCGTGCTCAAGGCGCTGTGGGAGGAGGAGCGCGATACCGCCGACCCGGCGACCCTCGCCGCTCTCGCCGGCGAAATCGGCGTCGATGGCCCGGCACTCCTCGAACGCGCCCGCGACCCACGCTGGGCCGAGACGCGGGCGCGCGACAGCGAGGCGGCGATCGCCCGCGGCGTCTTCGGTGCCCCGTCCTATGTCATCGGCGAGGAGATTTTCTGGGGCCAGGACCGGATCGACGCCCTCGCCCGGCGGCTGCAAACGCGCTGAGCCGATGACAACGCTCAGCCATGCCGCGCTGCCGGAGGGTATCGGTGCGCGGTTCGTCGATAATGGCAACGGGCTTCGCATGCATCTCCTCGAAGCGGGGATGCCCGGCCGGCCGCTTTTGTTATTGCTGCACGGGTTTCCCGAACTCGCCTATTCCTGGCGCCGGGTCATGCTGCCGCTCGCGGCCGAGGGTTATCACGTCGTCGCCCCCGACCAGCGCGGCTATGGCCGTACGAGCGGCGGGGACGGCGCTTTCACGGCCGATCTCACCCGCTTTGCGATGCCCAACCTCGTGCGCGATGCGGCGGGGCTGATCGCGGCACTCGGCCATCGCCGCGCGGCGGCGGTGATCGGGCATGATTTCGGCGCCCCGGTCGCGGCCTGGTGTGCGCTGTCTCACCCCGACCTGTTCCCGGCGGCGGCACTCATGAGCGCCCCCTTCGCCGGCCCGCCACCGGTTCCCGGCATGCCGACGATGGCGGCGATCGAGGCCGGGCTTGCGCGTCTTTCCCCACCCCGCAAACATTATCAGGCTTATTATTCGACCGCCGCGGCCGCGCCCGAGATGGACGCCCCGGAAGAGGGGTTGCACGCCTTCCTTCGCGCCTATTATCACGCGAAAAGCGCCGATTGGCCGGGCAATCAGCCCTCCCGCCTCGCCTCGTGGGAGGCTTCCGAACTGGCCCGGATGCCGCGCTATTACATCATGGACCAGAAGGCGAGCATGCCGGCGAGTGTCGCCGCCTGCCGCCCGCCGGCGGCCGCGATCGCCGCCTGCCGCTGGCTTTCGGAGACCGAACTCGCCGTTTACGCCGCGGAATTCGCCCGCACCGGGTTTCAGGGCGGGCTCAACTGGTATCGGGCCGCGACCTCGGGCGCCGCGCGGGAAGACATGCAGCGCTTCGCCGGCCGCGCGATCGCGGGGCCGACGGTCTTCATCGCCGGCGCCGCCGATTGGGGCGTTTATCAGGCGCCGGGCGCCGTCGAGCGCATGCGCGATGCCGCCTGCGCTGATTTCCGCGGCATCCATCTGATCCCTGGCGCCGGACACTGGGTGCAGCAGGAGCAGCCGGAAGCGGTGGTGACGATTTTGCGCGATTTCCTCCGGGCGCGATCGCCTTAAACCCGGGATCAGGGCAGGGGCTTTGCCCCTCTACCCCACCAAAGGCATTGCCTTTGGAAACCGCTCGATCGGAATGCGGGTCTGGGGCCGCTGGCCCCAGCTTGTCCCAATGGGAAGTAGGGGGCAGCGCCCTGGCCTTAACTTTAATGCGATAGTCTCCCCACAAGCCCTAAGCCCGAGCAGCAGCGCAAGGCCGCCGCCGAGCAGGGCGAAACTCGCGGGCTCGGGCACCGACGAAGAACCCCCGGTGTTGACGTAGGTCACGAAACCATCGCTGTTACCATCCGAAAGGAACTGGTCCCCGAATATCGATTGATTCATGAAAAAATCTTGGCCGCCGACATAGGTGCCCGGGGTTCTGGTCTCCCAGTTTCCAGCGGAA
>JAKAQU010000014.1 GCA_021819535.1 Pseudomonadota bacterium
TCTGGCGAGCGAAAACAGCGCGAGCCTCTCATCTTCGCGCCCGATTGCGCGCGCAAAGGCGACGGGTGTCTCGGGCGGCAGGATCGCGCGCGCAATGTCGAACGCGGCGCCAAGCTGCCAGGGCCGCGCGCGCGAGATCGGATTATAGAGCGCGATGACGAAATCCGCGTCCATCGCGAGACGAAGCCGTTTCTCGATCAATGGCCAGGGCTTGAGATTGTCGGAGAGCGAGAGCGCGCAGAAATCATGGCCGAGCGGCGCGCCGAGCCGGGCACTCGCGGCGAGCATCGCGGTGATGCCCGGGATCACCGTGATATCGAGCGCGCGGAGGGCGGCCTCTCCGGCCTCGATCGCTTCGAATATCGTCGCCGCCATGCCGAACACGCCGGCATCGCCGCCAGAAACCACGGCGACGCATCGGCCGCGCGCGGCGAGTGTGAGCGCGTGTTCGGCGCGCGCGCGCTCGACCCGGTTATCGGAAGGATGGCGGTTCTGGCCTGAAATTTCAGGAACGCGCGCGAGATAGGGGGCATAGCCGATGAGATCATCGGCCCGCGCGAGCGCGTCTTTCGCCTCGCCCGTCATCATCGTCTCACCCGCCGGGCCGAGGCCGATCACGAAAACCCGCCCGCTCATCGCCGCCCACCGCGCGTCGCGATGATGAGAAGCGAAAAATAGGGCGCCGGCTCGCCCGGATCGCGCGCGGCGAGCGGGATGATGCGTTCACCTGCCATGGTGCCGCGCTCGATATAGACCGCATCATCGAGGCGCCCGCCGGCCGCGAGCACGGCGCGAACCTTGGGCAGATTGCGGCCAAGTTTCACGATCACCGCGCCATCGGCGGCGGCGAGTTTGGCTGCGAGCGCCGCCGCGCCGAGCGTTGCCGGCAGCACCGCGAGCGTATCGCTGCCACGAAGAAGCGGCACCCGCGCCCGCGCCCAGCAGCCGCTGAGGCCAGAGACGCCGGGGATGATTTCGGTTGCGAATTGCGCCTCCAGGCGTTCGAGAAGATGAAGGCCAGAGCCATAGAAAATCGGATCGCCCTCGCATAACAGCGCAACATCGCGCCCCATCGCCAAAACGTCCGCAAGCCGCGCCGCTTCCCGTTCGTAAAACGCCGTGATCTCGCGTCGGTAGGCCGGATCGTCGGCCGGGATTTCCGTCGTCAGCGGATATTCGAGGCGCATCTCTTCATGGTCAGCGCGAATATGGGACGCGGCGATGCGGCGCGCATGGCCAGGCTCGCCGCGTTTGACGAAATAGGCGATGACATCGGCCTCGCGGCAAAGCCGCGCCGCTTTGAGGGTCATCAATTCGGGATCGCCGGGGCCGACGCCGAGCACGCGCAAAACACCGCTTTTCATGAGCGTGCGAGCCCCGCGAGTGCGTTTACCGCCGCCGCCGCCATGGCACTTCCGCCGCGCCGCCCAGGCAGGACGAGAGACGGCACGCGGAGATCTTCGCTCAGTGCCGCTTTCGATTCAGCCGCACCGACGAAACCGACCGGCATACCGATCACCGCCGCCGGGCGCGGCATCCCGGCATCGAGAATTTCGAGCAGGCGAAACAATGCCGTCGGCGCATTGCCGATGACGACGAGCGCCCCCTCCAAGGCTTCGTCCCCCACCGCCTCACGCCAGAGATCGAGTGCGGCGGCCGAGCGCGTCGTGTCGAGTTTTGCCGCGAGATCAGCGATCCCCGGTGCGCCGAGCGTGCAGATGACGCGATTGTCCGCTGGCAGTCGCGCGCGCGTGATCCCTTCGGCCACCATGTTGGCGTCGCAAAAGATCGGCTTGCCGGCGGCGAGTGCTGCGATCGCCGCAGCACAAAACGCGGGGTGAAAAACGAGATCGCGGGCGATTTCCACCATCCCCGAGGCGTGGATCATCCGCACCGCGACTTCGGCCTCCGCCGGCGAGAAGCGGGCGAGATCGGCCTCGGCGCGAATGATCGCAAAAGAGCGCGCATAGATCGCATCACCCTTGCGGAGATAAGGACGTTCGTTCATCGTCCGAGCGCGCTTTCGAGAATATCCGCGATATCGTTTCGCCGGCTGCGCCAGAGATCGCGCGCGCGCATGTCGGCAAAACCGGCGGCGAGCGCTTTCCGCGCCTCCGCGTTGGCTCTGGCCAGAAACGCATCGACTTCGGGGGTGCCGAGCGTTGCCGCGAACAAGAGATCGAACTGGCGATCGAAGCGCGTCGGAAGTGTCGCCGCGAACAGCGCGAGCGGCGAGATGGCGCGAGCGATTTCGGCGGCGCCACGATAGCCGTGCCGCATCTGTCCCGCGATCCAGCGTGGGTTGGCCGCGCGCGCGCGAACCACTTGCGCGATCTCTTCGGCGATCGCCCTGACACGCATCGAACCGTTGGCCGTGCTCGCGTGATAAAGCGCGGGATCGGCACCGAGTGCCCGCGCGGCGGCGGCAAACCCGCCGGCGTGGCGAGCCTGTTCGTCGTGATCGAGAAGATCGCGCTCGCCGTGATCCTCGATGTGAAGATAGGCATCGGCCGCCGCGAGACGCGCGGAAAACGCTCCCGGTGCCGCAATCCCATCTCCCTCCGCGCCATAGGTGAACGATGATTGCGCGACATAGGTTTTGCCGATTTCATCCGCCGCGAGAGGGGATGCGGTGATGCCGTAGGTGCCAGGGGCTGGGCCGAAAATCCGCCGCGGATCGACGCCGCGCCGCGCGCCCGCGGCGAGCGGGTTCCACGCCGCATCCTCCTCGCGCGCGGCAACCATGGTGATTGCGGCATCGAAAAGTGCGATCTGGGTGGCGAAAGCGTCGCGAAACAAGCCCGAAATGCGGAGCGTGACATCGATGCGCGGGCGCTCCAAGAGCGCGATCGGCAGCACCTCGACGCCGGAAACTCTGTTCGATCCCGCATCCCAGACCGGCCGCACGCCGAGGAGAACGAGGGCGAGGGCAAATTCCTCGCCGCCGGTGCGCATCGTCGCACTGCCCCAGAGATCGATCACCAGCCGCTCCGGCCAGGCGCCATTTTGCTGCCGATGATGGCGCAACAGCCGCTCGGCGTTTTCCTCGGCGAGTGCGACGGCGGCGCGGGTCGGGATCGCGCGGGGATCGAGGCCATAGAGGTTGCGCCCGCTCGGCAAGACATCGGCGCGCCCGCGCGAGGGCGCGCCGGCTGGGCCCGGGGGCACGAAGCGGCCATCGAGAGCGGCGATAAAATGCCGCGCCTCGGCCGCCGCCGAGGCATCGAGCCGCGCCGCAATGTCTTCGGCCGCGGCGGGATCGGCCGCAGCACGCAGGGCCTCGAAGAGCGCCTCCCGCACGCCCCGCTCCGGCGCGCGGGCAAACACATGCAGACCATCGCCGATCAGCCGGTCCTTGATATCGCAGAGATAGGCATCGAGTTTGGCGAGCGTATCGTCATCGCTCGCATCATCCTCGCATCCCGCCTCGGCGATCAGCCCGGTTTCGGCGGCGTGGGCGACGATTTCCCGCCGGAGCCGGCTCGCGCGACGCGGATCGAGGCTGGACGCCGCGGCATATTCATCGATCAGGCGTTCAAGATTTGCGGCGTCGCCCTCCAATCCTGCGCGGATCAAGGGCGGGGTCAAATGGCCGATGGTGACGGCGCCGAGCCGCCGCTTCGCCGCGGCCGCCTCGCCCGGATTGTTGATGATGAAAGGATAGATCACCGGCGTCGCACCGAGGAGGACGGCCGGAAAACACGCCTCCCCGAGTGCGACCGCCTTCCCCGGCAACCATTCCAGCATACCATGCGCGCCAAGATGCACGAGAGCATCAATGCGCTCTCGCCGCCGGAGCCAAAGGTGAAAGGCGACATAGGCGTGGCGCGGCGGCAGATCGGGGCTGTGATAAGTCTCCCGCCGCGCGCCATCATTGCCACGATCCGGCTCGATCGCGGCGATGACATGGCCGAGGCGAAGGTGGCAAAGATGAAACCATCCCCCGACCACCGCCGGGTCTTTCTCCGGCGCACCCCAGGCGGCAAGGATTTTTTCCTGCACGGATTTTGGAAGTTCAGCAAGCAGAGTTTCGTAATCGGCGAGTGCCAGCATCGGCGCCGGCGGCGCCTCGCAGAGAGAGGCGGCGAGCCGGTCGCGCGCGAATGGTGCGATCCTGTAGCCGGCGGCGGCGAGATCATCGAAAATAGCAGCAAGGCTCGCGATGGTGTCGAGACCGACCGCATGCGCCCGCCCGCCGGCGAGCGTCGGGTAATCGGAGAGCACGATCGCAAGCCGCCGCTCGGCGCGCGGCGTGGCTCGAAGCCGGGCCCAACCGATCGCCCGCGCCGCCGCGCGCGCGATGCCGCCGTGATCGGCGTCATTCCGTTCCGGGGCGAATTCGAACGCCGCGATCGTCTCTCCCACCGCCTTGAAGGAAATCGCGCCGGTGAGCAGCCGGCCGTCGAGTTCGGTGAGGGCGACGTGCATCGCGAGATCGGATGGGGAGAGACCGCGCGTCGAACTTTCCCAGGCTTCGCGCGGCGATCCGGCGAGAACGAGCTGCAAAATGGGCGCCTCGGCCGCTTCCAGCGGCGATGACGCATCATTCGCCCCGCGCGCCGAAAACCCGGTCGCGGCGAGGACGACGGCGGGGCGCGTTCGATGGAGGAGGTTTGCGATAAAGTCGCGCGTCGCCTCATCTTTCAGGGATTCGACATAAAAGAGCCGTGCGGCGATACCGCCCGCGGCGAGGGCGGTCGCCAAAGCCTCGATCGGTGCGATGTCCTCGGCGAGGAGATGGGCACGATAAAAGACGATCGCGGCTTCCGCCCAAGGTTTTTCCGGCGAGACCAGCCGGACTTCGCCAAAGCGCGGCATCGAGACGGGGCTCGCGCCGTCATCGGCGCCCAAGCCGCCGAGATGGGCGGCATAGCGGAGTGCGCGGGCAAAATTCTCAACGCCGCTCTCCCGGAAATAGCGATCGAGCCGTGCGAAGGCGGCATCATCGATGGTCGAGAGGGATTTGAGCCGGTCATCCGCGCGCTGATCGCCGGGGAGGAGAGCGAGCGCGATGCCGCGCGCGCGACAAAGTGCGGCAAGTTCTTCCGCGCCATACCGCCAGTAATCGAGCCCACCCAAAAGGCGGACGACGATCGCGCGCGCCTCCGCGCAACAGCGTTCGAGATAGAGATCGACCGACATCGGATGCCGGAGCTTTTGCAAATTCGCAAGCCGCAGGCGCACCGGATGCGGGCCGGAATTTTCCGCGCCGAACCGGGAGGCGGCGCGCGCGGCGGCGCTGAGGTCGCTCGTCGCAAAGGAAAGAAATACGATCTCAGCCGGGCTCTGACCAAGATCGAGCGCAACGTCCCCCTCGTCGAGCGCGCGTGTTTCGCGAAGGAGGAGATGCATCCGTCTAACCCGCGAGCGCGGTCGCGATAGCGGCGCGGTCGATCCCGCGCTTGCCGATGACGACGAGGCTTCCTTGCCGCTTCTCATCGGGGCGCCAGGGGCGATCGAAATAATGCTGAAACCGCACGCCGACGCCTTGCACGACGCAACGCATCGCCTTGCCGTTGATGGCAAGAAAACCCTTGATACGGAGAATATCATGCGCTTCGGCGAGCGTGCCGAGCCGCGCGATCACCGACGCGGGCTCGGCACTTTCGGGAAGATCGACGATGAAACTGTCGAAATCATCGTGCTCATGCGCGCCATCGACGCTGTCGTGATGCGAGGGGCGGGCGGAGAGATCGTCTTCTGCCTGTGCTCCGAGGCCGAAGAGGATAGCGGGCGCGATTTTCCCCTCGACCGTGCTCAGAACTTTCACGCCCCGCGGCAGCCGCGCCACAAGCTCGCGCGCGAGCGACTCGCGCGCCGCCGCGTCGAGGAGATCGGATTTGTTGAGCAGGATGAGATCGGCGGCGTTGATCTGATCCTCGAACACTTCGGCGAGCGGATTGTCGTGATCGAGGGCGGGATCGGCGCGGCGCTGAGCCTCGAGTGCCACCGGATCATCGGCGAAGCGCCCGGCCGCGACCGCCGGCCCATCGAGTACGGCGATCACGCCATCGACGGTGACACGCTCGCGGATGCTCGGCCAGGTGAACGCCTTGAGGAGCGGCTTGGGCAGCGCGAGGCCGGACGTTTCGATCAGGATGTGCGAGGGTTTCTCCGCGCGGTCGAGGAGCGCCGACATGGTGGGCAGAAAATCTTCGGCGACGGTGCAGCAAAGGCAGCCATTGGCAAGCTCGACGATATTATCCTCGGCGCAGCCCGGAATGCCGCAGCTTTTCAGCAGCTCGCCATCGATGCCGAGTGCTCCGAATTCATTGACGATGACGGCGATACGCCGCCCGTTCGCCTGCGCGAGCGCATGGCGCACCAGCGTCGTTTTGCCGGCGCCGAGAAAGCCGGTGATGATGGTCGCGGGGATTTTCTCCGGCGCCTCGCTCAGGGATCGCATAACGCATCCTCCGGGGCACGGCATCGTCCGCCGCGGAGATGGCCGCGGACGGAAACGGCGCGAGCGCGCCGTCGCCGCCAGGGCACCCCGCCTGGTGGCGCGATCGGGATGATGGCAGGTCTCCTGGCTCGCGGATCCGTCGCCCCCACCCGCCTTCCCGGGATTTCCCAGTGGCTTTCGGGCGGAGGGCTCTCCGCTTACAGTTGCGGGGGCAGCCGCGGCTTTGGGCGATCCCGCACCGCGTTCCCTTTTCATCTCCCTCGCGGGAGAACCATCGGCGTCGTTGTAGGTTCGGGCGGGTTCGGAAGTCAATCTGAAGGCAGAGGCTTTGGAGGCGGGGCGGGATGATGGCGGAGACGATCCTGGTTCTCGGTGGTGCGCGTTCGGGGAAAAGTGCCGAGGGCGAGCGCCTGATCGCGCGCCATCCCGGGCCCTCGGTCTATATCGCGACCGCGGACGCGGGCGATGCCGAGATGGCGGCGCGAATAGCGGCCCACCGCGCCCGGCGTGGCCCGCTCTGGCACACTATCGAGGCGCCGCTCGACCTCGCCGGCGCGCTCGATGCGGCGGAGACGAGGCCGGCGCTCATCGATTGCTTGACGCTCTGGCTTTCCAATCTGATGCTGGGGGAGCACGATTGCGAGGCGGCCGGGGCGGCGCTGATGGCAGCACTGGCGCGGCGGCGCGCGCCAACCGTGCTCGTCGCCAACGAGGTCGGCCTCGGCATCGTTCCCGACAACGCGCTCGCGCGCCGTTTTCGCGACGCCGCGGGCGTGCTCAATCAGCGACTCGCGGCAAGGATGGAGAGGGTGATTTTCATGGTCGCGGGCTATCCGATCGAGGTGAAACGCCGATGAGCGAACCGGCCGCGGAAGAGGCGGCGCGGCATCGCGCCCGCATGAGCAAGCGCAAAGCCGTGCAGGACGCCGAAGTCGCTGCCAAAACCATCGAAAAAGGCCTCCTCGTCGTTCATACCGGCAAGGGCAAGGGGAAATCGACGGCGGCGTTCGGCCTCGCATTACGCATGCTCGGCCACGGGCGCCGCGCCGCGGTGGTGCAATTCATCAAGGGCGGATGGCAAAGCGGCGAGCGCGCAGCACTCGCACGGTTCGACGATCTGCTCGAATGGCACACCATGGGCGAGGGTTTCACCTGGGAGACGCAGGACCGCGCGCGCGACATCGCCGCCTGCGCCCGCGCATGGGCGGTGAGCGAAACATTGCTGCGCCGGCAAGACATCGCCCTCGTCATCCTCGATGAACTCAACATCGCCCTTCGCTATGATTACCTCGCACTCGATTCTGTCCTGGCCGCGCTCAAAGCGCGCCCCTCCATGCAGCACGTCGTCATCACCGGGCGTAACGCAAAGGCGGAATTGTTGGCGCAAGCCGATCTCGTGACCGAAATGACACCGATCAAACATCATTTCGCGGCCGGCGTGCGTGCGCAGCAAGGGATCGAGTTTTGATGCGCATGAAAACAAGAAAAGAATCGTTCTTTTTTGAAAAAAAGAACCAAAAAACTTTTGTTCCAAAGGGCAGTGCCGCAGGCACTGCCCGCGCCGAGGAGACCGCCATTCCGGGGGACCGGAACAAACGTCTTTTTGCTTCTTTTTCTCCAGAAAAAGAAGAATCTTCCCTATCATGACGGCGCGTGCGCTGATGCTCCAGGGCACTGGCTCCAGCGTCGGCAAATCGCTGCTGGTCGCTGGTCTCTGTCGCGTTTTCGCCCGGCGTGGGCTCAAGGTTGCGCCCTTCAAGCCGCAAAACATGTCCAACAACGCCGCCGTAGCGATGGAGGGCGGCGAGATCGGGCGCGCGCAGGCGTTGCAGGCGCGGGCGGCGGGCCTGGCGCCGAGCGTCGATATGAACCCCGTCCTGCTCAAGCCGCAAAGCGAAACCGGCGCGCAGATCATCGTTCACGGCGCGGTTGCGGGAACCGCCGAGGCGCTGGCCTGGCAGACGCACAAACGCGCCTTCATGCCCGCGGTTCTGGAAAGTTTCCATCGCCTTGCCGCAACCCATGACCTGGTTCTGGTCGAGGGCGCGGGCAGTGCCGCCGAGGTCAATCTACGCCGGAACGATATCGCCAATATGGGGTTTGCCCGCGAAATCGGGCTTCCCGTGGTCCTGATCGGCGATATCGAGCGCGGCGGCGTGATCGCCAGCATCGTCGGCACGCAGGCGGTGCTGATGGCGGAGGATGCGGCCCTGATCGAGGGGTTCATCGTCAATCGCATGCGCGGCGATGCGCGATTATTTGCCGAGGGCATGCATTTCATCGCCGCGCGCACCGGCTGGAAACCGCTTGGGCTCGTGCCGCATTTTCCGCAAGCGCGCCATCTGCCGGCGGAAGACGCCGCCGATCTCACCCCGCGCGCGGAGGGGGAGGGGCGGCTTCGCGTCACCGTCCCGGTTCTGCCGCATATCGCCAATTTCGACGATCTCGACCCGCTTTTCGCCGAGCCCGAGGTGGCGCTGACGCTGGCCGCGCGCGGCGCGCCCCTGCCGGCGGCCGATCTCGTCATCCTGCCGGGATCGAAGGCGACGCGCGCCGATCTCGCCGCGCTGCGGGAAGAGGGGTGGGATATCGATATCCTCGCCCATCACCGCCGCGGCGGCGCGATTCTGGGCATTTGCGGCGGGTTTCAGATGCTGGGAGAAGAGATCGCCGACCCGGATGGCATCGAGGGCAGCGCCGGCGCCTCGCCCGGCCTCGGCCTTTTCCCCTTGCACACCGTTCTTGGGCAAAAGAAGCGCCTGGCCGAGGTCGCGGGACACTCGCTCCTCGATCGAACGCCGGTGCGCGGCTATGAAATGCATCTCGGCGAAAGCCGTGGCGCTGCCCTCGCCCGCCCGCTCCATCGCCTGGCCGATGGCCGCGGCGAAGGCGCGGTCTCGCCCGAGGGAAGGGTCTTCGGAACCTACCTGCACGGGATTTTCACCAGCGATGCGGCGCGCGCCGGCTGGCTTGCGCGTCTCGGCGCCGCCTCGCGGCTGGCGTCGTTCGAGCATCTGATCGAGGCGACGCTCGATGCGCTCGCCGGCCATCTCGCCCGCCATCTCGATTGCGATGCGCTGCTCAGCCTCGCCCGATGAGCGCGAGCAGGAGCGCGAGCGCGAGCGCGAGCGCCAGGGCACGGCGGTAGAGCGCGAGCGCACGGCCGAGATCGCGCGTATTCGCCGCCTCCCGGCCATCGCCCATCCAGGCGTCGAAGACCTGCATCCCGTCATAAACGCGCGGGCCGGCGAGGCGAAGGCCGAGCGCGCCCGCCATCGCCGCCTCGGGCCAGCCGGCATTGGGCGAGCGGTGGTGCCGCGCATCGCGCAACGCCGTGGCCAGCGCCGCCTTCGCGCGCATCGGTGCGGCGAGTGCCAAAAGGAGGGCTGCAAGCCGCGCGGCCGGAAGGTTGACGAGATCGTCGAACCGCGCGGCGGCACGGCCGAAATCGGCGAATCGCGCATTGCGGTGGCCGATCATGCTGTCGGCGGTGTTGGCGGCTTTGTAGAGCGCGAGGCCCGGAAGGCCGAGGAGCGCGCACCAGACAGCGGGCGCGATGACGCCGTCGGAAAAATTCTCGGCGAGACTCTCGATCGCGGCGCGAATGACCCCGGCCTCGTCGAGCGCCATCGGGTCGCGCCCGACGATATGCGCAACCGCCGCCCGCCCGCCTTTGATCCCGCCCTTCGCCAACCCTGCGCCCACGGCACGGACATGCCGATGAAGGCTGCGCCCGGCGAAAAGCGAGGAGGCGATGACGCCGAGGAGAATCTCGCCCCCGCTCCCCGGCCACCAGCGAGGGATCAGGCTTGCGAGCGCGAGCGCCGGCAGGGCGGCGGCGGCGAGTGTGAGCACGAGGGTCACGGCGCCGAGCCCCTGGCGCTGCCCGGGTGCCAGGGTCGCGCGGTTGAGGCGGCGCTCGAGGGCCGCGATCAGCGCCCCGAGCCAGGTGACCGGATGGCCGATCGCGCGGTAGAGGATGCCGGGGTAGCCGAACACCATCTCGCAGACGAGGCTCGTGGCCAGAAGCGTGGCATGATCGCGCATGGCGTCTTCTTTACGGGGGCGCGGCGATGACGAACAAGGAACAGCCCCCCGCGCATGGCGGGCAGCTTCTGGAACTGCGCCGATTTTTTCCCGGCGCGCCCGAGCCTTTCCTCGATCTCTCGACCGGGATCAACCCTTATCCCTATCCGCTGCCGTCTCTCGCCGAAACCGCAGCGACGCGGCTTCCCGAACCCGCGGCCCTGACGGCGCTGGAAGCCGCGGCCGCGCGTTGCTATGGCCTTGCCGGGGGCGGGGAGGCCATCGCGGCCAGCGGCTCGCAGGCGCTGATCGGGTTATTGCCGCTTCTCCGTCCGCGCGCGCGTGTCGCCGTACTCGGGCCGACCTATGCCGAGCATGGTTTCGTCTGGCGCGCCGCCGGGCACCGGGTGCGCGAGGTCATGCGGCTCAAGGATGCCCGGGCGGCGGAGGTGGTGGTGCTCTGCAATCCCAACAACCCGGATGGGCGGGTGATCGCGCCGGCGGAACTCGCGGCTTTCGCGCAACCGCTCGCCGCACGCGGCGGCTGGCTGGTGGTCGATGAGGCGTTCGCCGATTTTGCCCCCGGCGTCTCATTGGCGCCGCTGTTTCCGGCGCGTGGGGTGATCCTCCTCCGCTCTTTCGGCAAAGCGAGCGGGCTCGCTGGGATCAGGCTCGGTTTCGCGCTCGTGCCCGCCGATCTCGCGCCCCGGCTTCGTGCAGCACTCGGCCCGTGGCCGGTAAGCGGAGCGGCGATCGCGGCGGGAGCGGCGATGTTCGGCGATGCCGGCTGGAACACGGCGATGACCGCGCGGCTCGGCACGGAGGCAGCCCGGCTCGATACTCTCCTCGCTGGCGCCGGGCTTCTGCCGCGCGGCGGCACGGCGCTCTTTCGTCTCGCCGAGAGCGAACGGGCGGCGCAGGTTTTTCAGCGTCTCGGCGCGGCCGGCATTCTCGTCCGGCGTTTTGCCGACCACCCGCGCTGGCTTCGCTTCGGCCTGCCCGGCGCCGGTTTCGCGCGGCTGCGCGCGGCGCTGGCGGGAGACGCCTGAGCCCTCACGCCGCGGCGGCGTCCGCCATCAGCCGGAGCGCGGTCGCAAGCGCGGTATCCACCGAGAGATCGGCCATCTCCGGCCCTTCGCCGAGCGCCCAATCGGCATGACGGCCGGCCGGCACCATTTCCTCCGCGCGGTCGCGGGTTTTGGCGCAGAGCCCGACCGTCGGGATGCCGGCGGCGGCGGCGAGATGCATGAGGCCGCTGTCATTGCCGATGAAAACCGTGCAGCGCTGAAGACACGCCGCCGCTTCGGCAAGGCTGAGCCGTCCGCAAAGATCGATCGCGCCGGGCAGAAGGTCGAGAAGTGGCGCCGCCATTGCCCGCTCCGCCTCACCGGGGCCGGCGAACACGGCGGCGACCGCGCCGGGCAGCCGCTCGGCGAGGCGTTGGAAGAGGGCTGCGAAAGACGCCGCCGGCCAGGCTTTCGGCGGCCAGTTGGCGGTCGGCCCAAAGCCGATCACCGGTGGGCCGTCCGGCAGGAGAGCGGCGGCCTGGGCGCGATCGGCGGCGTCGGTCCAGACCACCGGCAGCGGCGCCGGGCTGATCCCGAGGGCAGCGGCGAATTGCTCGTGCTTGCGCCCGATCGAAAGCCGCGGCTTGAGCGCGCGCTTTCGTGTCCAGACGAAATAGGAAATCAGTGAGCGGCGGAAATCGACGACCAGATCCCAGCGCGTTCCCACCACCTGCCGCCAGAGATCGAGCCAATGGAGATCATAGCGGCGCTTGTCGAGGATGATGGTGCGCTCCCGTTTCGGCATGCGCGCGAACACCCCCGCCGCGACCCCGCCGCAGACGATCGTGATGCGGGCATCGGGAATGGTGCGGATCAGATAATCCAAAACATTGGTCGTGATGACCGCATCACCGATGCGGTTGGCCGATATGAACAGAATGCGCATCACGAAAGACCTGGGGAAGCGTCGAAAACCTTATGGTTGCGCCGCGCTGGTTCGGATTTCATGCCCTCGCATAAGCCGCGCCGGTGGCGAAGGCAACGGCTGGCTGGAGAAAGGCTTGGGCGATGAAGGGAAGAGCGTCTCCTCGACGCCGTTGACCTCGCCGGGCCGATTGGGCTAGAGCGATCGGCGTTCGCCAGGAGCGATGCCAACCGCTCTTACTTGTCTGTTCTGGTTATTCTGTTCTGGTTGTCTATTCTGGCGTGCACGATTTCCCAGTCGCAACGATTCCGCGAGCGGGCAAGATAGAGAGAAGCACCCGTAGCTCAGATGGATAGAGTGTCGGCCTCCGAAGCCGAAGGTCACAGGTTCGAATCCTGTCGGGTGCGCCATTTCCGAACAGAACTCTGAGCACCGGCTACGCCGGATTTTCCGCCGGCGGAGTTCGACCGCCGTCGGCGATGCCATGGATAGGGAAAAAAGAAAAATGGATCTCGGATTAGCTGGCAGACGGGCTCTCATCACCGGGGCGAGCCGGGGCATTGGCCGCGCCATCGCCGACGTGCTGGCCGCCGAAGGCTGCGCGCTCGACCTTGCGAGCCGCGATCCGGCCGCGCTCGAACGCCTGGCGGAAGAATTGCGCGCCGCCCACCAGGGCATCACGATCGCGGTCCACCCCGTCGATCTTGCAAAAACCGCCGATCAGACGGCGCTTGCCCGCGCTTGCCCGGAGATCGACATCCTGGTCAACAATGCCGGCGCCAACCCGCCGGGCACGCTTGCCGAGATCGATGACGCCACCTGGCGGGCGGCGTGGGACTTGAAGATGTTCGGGTTCATCAACCTCACCCGCGCCTTTTATGCCGGCATGGCGGCGCGCCGGCGCGGGGTCATCATCAATATCATCGGCGCGGCGGGTGAGCGGCTGAATGCCGGCTACATCGTTGGCAGCACCGGCAATGCCGGGCTGATGGCGTTCACCCGCGCCCTCGGCAGCGCATCGCCCGCGGATGGCGTGCGCGTCCTCGGCATCAATCCCGGCCTCACGGCGACCGAGCGCGCGACGATGCTGGTGGAGAGCTGGAGCCGCACCGCGTTCGGCACCCCCGATCGCGTGCACGAGCTGCCGCAGATCAAAAATCTTCCCTTCGGTCGCATGGCGGAGGCGCGCGAAATCGCCGATCTTGCCGCCTTCCTCGCCAGCGCGCGCGCCGCTTATATCAGCGGCACCATCGTCACCATCGATGGCGGCGCGGCCAATCGTCACTGAGCCATGAGACGGGGATTTTCACGGACATGTTTGGCTCAATTGCCCACGCGCCATGGTGAACGATCCCGCCAAGTATTCAGAATAGCAGTGGCCCAGGCCGTTGTCTTGTCCACATGGCAGATATTGCAAGGATTCGGAATACCCAGGGCTTTGGTCTCAGACGGCGTGATAAAACGAAAAGTGTGGCTGTGTACATTGAAATCGCCAATGGTTTTCTCGATCCGTGGCATGTGGCAGGCAATGCAGACGCTGCCCGCGCTATCCGGCTTGTGGTGGGTATGGCCGGCGACAGTGGCGGCGTGGGGACCGTTTTGCGTATTCGGGCCATGGCAATCCGCGCAGATGCCACTGGGTGGTTGGCGTAACATCGCCTCGTTCGCCGATCCGTGCGGGTCGTGGCAGGAAAAGCAGGTAACACCGCGAGAGTACATTAAACTTTGTACGAAATCGTTGCCCTGCATGCGGTTCTTATGCGCCGTGCCATCAGCGAAATAATAGAAATTGGTATCTCCCGGCCGGTGGGTTTCGAGTTTCCAAAAATCGGCGAGATCGAGCCCCATGTGAAAGCCGACCGGCCAGTCGTAATATTTTCCGTCAATCGGATTGCCCGGTGGACGGCCCTGCGAATGACATTGGATACAGGTGTCATTGGCTTGAACGTAGCCCAGACGGGCCGGGTTAATGATATTGTTGCGCATCGGAGCCGAGACATGCGCACTGCCAGCGCCGTGACAGCGCTCGCAGCCGACATTCCATTCGGTGACGGTCTTGGTCTTGATATCGTAGTTCACTGAGTGGCAGCCGTCGCAGAGCGGCCCGGTCGGGCGCTGGAAATTATCCGCCGGATACAGCGTGGCCCACCAGTCTTCGTTGTTTTCCACGAAAAACGGCCGCCACATGGCATGCACGATGTCCCACTGCACAGGCAGGACAAAATATTCATTGCCAATTTTCTTGAAATAGCGCTGCTTCCATTTGCTGCCATAGACCAGCGCGATATCGTTTTTGGTTAACGGCGCCCGCTTGTCGAGCGTGGACAGATCAGGAATGATTGCCTCCGGATGCGCGCGCGGATCGCGCACGACGTTGGCCATGCGCGTTTCTTTCCAGCGGTCGTAAATCGCCAGATGGCAGGTCTTGCACGCTTCCGAGCCGACATAATGCGCCGTTGTCGTGTTGATGCCTAGCGCCTTGATGCCTGGCGCCGTGTCCCCGGCCATGCGCGCGGCCGGTGGCTCGGCCTGCGTCAACAGGCCAGTGGGCATCGTTGCCGTCGCGGGCGTCATGGCCGCGACCTCGGGCAAGTGGCGAAGATAGGCGACGAGCTGCCAGATCTCGCGATCCGGCATGTTCCATGCCGGCATGCCGGTATTCCGGATACCGTTTCGGATATGATAGAATGTTTCTCCGTCGCTGAGCGCGTTCACGACCAGCGGGTGCAGCATCGGTGGCCGAGGATAGAGACCTGCACCGATCTCGGTTCGCCCGCTGCCGTCATAGGCGTGACAGATTTCGCATTTCTGCTTGAATGTCTCGCGCCCCGCAGTGATTTCCACTGGATCGTCACCGAGCGGGTTGATGCGAGCGCGATCGGCCTCTGGTACACTCTGGCGCAGCAGCCACGTGGCCATGGCCACTTCCAACCCTGGCGGCTCACGGCGCGTGCTGGACAGGCCGGGCAACATGCCGCGCCAAAGCACACCCGCCGTTGCGAGAACCACAACAACGATCAACAGTGCCGCGGCGAGGTGCGGGCGATGCGGCATCAACATGGCCATACCCTGAGCCCTCGCCGAGCGGATACGATCCCACGAAATGGTGCCTGAATGGCTCGCCCACCGTCATTAGCGTCGCGCCGCCACAACCGGCAGGCGAAACCCAGCCACATCTCATGACCGTCGTGACACGGGCTCGACGAACGTGAGCTTGCCGCTGCGCAAAAAGAACTGGCTGTCCAAGATGACACCACAGGCCTGCGAAGGAAAATAGCTCGTCCAACTTTACCCACAGCCGCGCACTCCCGCCTAAGCGAGTTGCGCAGAACTTGGACGGCGAGCCGTCTGAAGGGGTGTCTGCACGACCCCCGATAAAATGGACCATAATCGATGAGAGGGCGATTTTCAACGCTGATGGCAAGGCCGGTGGCATGTCAGGGATAAGCTTGGCTGCGCTTATGCGGATGGCCGAGGGTGCCCATCGAAAATCGCCTGAATTTTAATGATCGGGTCACTTCTTCCTGCGAAATTGCCGTCTCAGCAGGGAGAGATGATGGCGCATGTAATGGCGCACGGCATCAGCGAGACGGGTGTGGGCGAGGCGATGGCCTCGCTTCCCGCCGAGCGCGCGCTTTTGGAGACGGTGCGGCGGGTGCTGCGCCGACCCGCCGGGTGGCGGGCGCTCGCGCTTCATCTCTCGCGCCTTCCCGAGCGCCGGCCCTATCATGGGCGCATCGGCCGCGCGCTTCTCGAAGAAGCGGCGCCCCGTTTCGATGGCCAGATCCACGCCCTCAGCAATGGTGACCTGCTTTTCTTTTGCCGCGAGGAGGGGGGGGCGCTGCGCGGGCTGGTCGCTCTCATGGAGCGGCTGTTTCCCGAAACCCTAATCTCGCTCTGGCCGCTTGAGAGCGAGGCCCTCCATCTCGTCGCCTACACGGCCGGAAGGCTTACGGAATCGGGCGGTGCGGCGCCCTCGCCGCCGGCAAGGCCCGAGGCGGCCGAGCGTCTCCTTACAAACCCCGCTCTCTCCGAGCTTCCCGATCCCGCCGCGCTGGTGCAGCGGGAAAACGGGATCCGTCTCGCGCAGGGGCGGATGGAGCTTGCGTTCCGCGATTGGCGGA
>JAKAQU010000338.1 GCA_021819535.1 Pseudomonadota bacterium
ATTCTTGATCGCGGCAGAGATCACCCAGCGGCGGGCGCGCTGGCCTTGCCTCTGATGGCGCTCCTCGAAATACTGGTTGCCGATAGCGTCGCGCCCGACCGGGCGGCCGCGACGGGTGATGAACAGGCGATGGATATAATTCATGACCCCTCATTATAGGCATACTGGCCCCGGCAATCCACCACACCCCGCTTCGAGCGGCAACCGGCACCGAGGTTCCTCCCATCGCCGTGCCTCTGCTAAACTCTTCTTCATGACCAGAATGACCCCGCTTTCCATCACCGCGGCCAGCCTGATCAGCGCCCTCGGCCGCGGCAAGGCGGCAACGCGCGGAGCCCTCGTCGAGCGCCGGGGCGGGCTTGTCGCCAATGATTTTCCGGGCATCGCGAGCGGCGGGTTCATCGGCCGCATCCCGGGGATCGAGGCGCATCGCCTGCCCGAGCCGCTCGCCCGCTTCACCTGCCGGAACAACCTTCTGCTCGACCTCGCACTCGCGACCGATGGCTTCGCCCCGGCGGTCGCGCGCGCAGCCGAGCGGATCGGCGCGGCACGGATCGGCGTCGTGCTCGGCACCAGCACCTCGGGGATCGCGCGTGGCGAGGAGGCTTATCGCGCCCGCGATCCGGAAAGTGGTGCTCTCCCGCCCGATTTCGATTTCACCCATACGCATGATTTCTTCTCCGCCGCGCGCTTCGTGCAGACGTCACTCGGCCTCGCGGGGCCAGCCTTCGTCGTGTCCACCGCCTGCGCCTCCTCGGCCCGCGCGATCGTCGATGCCACGCAATTGATCGCCGCCGGGGTCATCGATGCTGCCGTGGTCGGTGGCGCGGACACGCTCTGCCACATGACGCTCGCCGGTTTCGCCGCGCTCGGTCTGATCTCGCCCGAACCCTGCCGCCCCTCGGATGCCGAGCGGCGCGGGCTTTCGATCGGCGAGGCGGCGGGGTTCGTCCTTCTCGAACGCGGCCCGCCCGGAGATCGCGCGGAAAACCCCTTGGCCTTGCTCGGCTATGGCGAATCGAGCGACGGGTACCACATGTCCGCCCCCCATCCCGAGGCGCTCGGCGCCATCGCCGCGATGACCGAGGCCCTCGACCGCGCCGGCCTCGCCCCGGATGAGATCGACTACATCAATCTCCACGGCACCGGCACCATCGCCAATGACGCGAGCGAAGACCGCGCCGTCGCCGCAGTGTTCGGTGATCGCGTGCCATGCAGTTCGACCAAGGGTTTCACCGGCCACACGCTGGGTGCGGCCGGCATCGTCGAGGCGATCATCGCGCTTCTGGCGCTGGAGGACGGGCTGCTGCCTGGCGGCCTCAATCTCGACCGCGTCGATCCGGCGTTCCGCGCCCAGGTGCTGCGCGACAATGTCTCCCGCCCGATCAGGCGGGTATTGAGCAATTCCTTCGGCTTTGGCGGCGCCAATAGCAGCCTGATTTTCGGCCTGGTTCCGTGATGCGCGCCGCCATCCTCGGGCTTGGTCTCTGGGGGCCGGGCATGCCGGATGTCGCGGCTCTCCGCGCCGTGCTCGCCGGCGAGGAAAGGTCACGCGCCGACGACACCCCGCCGCCGCCGGCGCTGCTCGCCGCCAATGAGCGCCGGCGCGCAGGGCCGGCGGTGCGCCTTGCTCTCGCGGTGGCCGACGCGGCGGTGGCGATGGCCGCGCGCGCCGATCCGGATCTCAGCCCCGCGACACTCCGGGCGGTCTTCGCCAGTTCCCACGGCGAGGGGGCGGTGGTCGATGATCTCCTGAAGACGCTCGCCGATCCCGGGGAGGCGGCAGGTGTCTCGCCGACCCAGTTCCATAATTCCGTCCATAACGTCGCCGCCGGCTATTGGAGCATCGCCCATGGCGGACGGGCGCCCGCCGATTCGATCGCAGCACATGACGCGAGTTTCGGCGCCGGTCTCCTCAAGGCGCTGGCCGAGGTCACGGCCGAGGCGCGCAAGGTGCTATTCTGCCTTTTCGATGCGCCGCTGCCATTTCCACTCAGCGCCTGCCGGCGCACCGATTTCGCGTTCGGGATGGCGCTCGTGCTCGCCCCCGAGGAGGGCGGCACCGGCGCGCTCGCCCATCTTACGGCTGAGTTCGTGCCCGTGGCGGCAGCGCTCGACCGGCCGCGCCATCCCGCGCTCGCGGCTCTGGTCGACGGCAATCCGGCGGCGCAAAGCCTCGCCCTCTTGGAGGCCATCGCCCGCGGCACGCCCCGCACCCTCGCCGTGCCGCTGCTCTCCGGCCATCTCACGCTCGCGGTGACGCCGTGAGCGGGAATGCGCTGCTCGATCGTCTCGGCATCGCCGCGCTGATCCCGCATCAGCCGCCAATGTGCCTGCTCGCGGCGCTGCTGGCATGGGATGAGCGGCGCATCACCTGCCGTGCCGTCCCGGCCGACGCGCCCGATCATCCGCTCAGGCAGCACGGCCGGGTTTCGGCGCTCGCCGCGGTCGAATATGGTTTGCAGGCCGCCGCCCTCCATGGCGCGCTCGTCGCCAACGCGCCGGAGCCGCCCGGCTTCCTCGCCGCCCTCGACGATGTCGAGTTCACCGTCCACCATCTCGCAGGCGCGATCACGGTCTCGGCCGAACGCCTGCTCGATGATCCGCGCGGCGTGATCTATGGTTTTTCCCTCGCCGACGAGAGCGGGACGCCGTTGCTGTCCGGCCGCGCCGTGATCGTCGCACGGCGGGGAGAGGCGGCATGAGTGCGCCGCGCCGCGCCCTGGTCACCGGTGGGGCGAGCCCGATCGGGGCCGCGATCTGCCGCCGTCTCGCCGCCGCTGGCTGCGCCGTCATCGTCCACGCCCATGCCGCGGCACCCGCGGCACGGGCGCTGGCAGGCGAAATCGGCGGCGAGGTATTGCTCGCCGATCTCACCGATGCATCAGCGAGCCGTGCTGTACTCGATGCCACGCTTGCCGCCGGGCCGGTTCAAATCATCGTCCATAACGCCGGCATTCATGACGATGTCCCGCTCGCGGGGATGGATTTCGCGCGCTGGAAACATGTGATCGATGTCTCGCTCAACGGGTTTTATGCGGCTGTGCAGCCGCTTCTCTTGCCGATGATGGCAACGCGCTGGGGGCGGATCATGGCGCTGTCCTCGGTCTCGGCGGCCCTCGGCAATCGCGGCCAGAGCAATTACGCCGCGGCCAAGGCCGGGCTCGAAGGGGCGGTGCGCTCGCTGGCGCGAGAGGTCGCAAGCCGCGGCATCACCGTCAATGCCGTCGCCCCGGGGGTGATCGAAAGCCCCGCCATCGCCCGTGTTCTCGACCCCGCTTCGATCAAGGCCTTGGTGCCGGCCGGAAGGGCCGGGCGCCCCGAAGAGGTGGCCGATCTCATCGCCTTCCTCGCCTCTGATCGCGCCGGCTACATCACCGGCCAGACGATCGCCATCAATGGCGGGATGGCGTGAGGTAGATC
>JAKAQU010000015.1 GCA_021819535.1 Pseudomonadota bacterium
CGCCCAACTCGGCGTTCCCTGTAGCTTGTCATTGTCCCAGCTCAGCCCGACACTGGTCATGAAAGCGCCAATGCCGCACTCGCTCGCAGCAAAGGCGGGGTAGCGATCACGCCCACCGATGGCGTTCCAGTCGAGTTTTTGCAGCAAGCCGCGGGCGCACCCCTCCTCCAAGACCGGTGTCGTCACCACGAGGACATCCCACGGGCTGAAGACCCCGGCATTCTGCACGAGATCGACATAGTCGCCGCTCCACGCTTCGCCGCTGACGTCGATGCCATTATTGGCGGCAAAAGGATCGAGATAGGCTTTTTTGAGCGCGTCGATGACCGCCTCCGGCGTTGCGGCAAGGGTAAAATCGCGCGCATGCGCCACCGTGGACGGGCCGCCAAGCAGCAGGGCAGCAAAAAAAATGGCGAGCGTCGGCGCGCTCCGCTGGCGCAGAGACGCGATCATGCCGCGTCCGCCGGCGGGGACGCGGCATAGAGGCGAGCATGCGGCGCGCTCCAGGCGATCGCCATCTCGCGCCCTGGTTGCAAACCACGCAGGACAGCGCTGGCGGGACGGGTAATGACGATATCGACGCCGCCACCGAGCGAGGCGAGGAGCCGGGTTTGCGCGCCAAGCGGAATTATTTTACGCAACACGGCCGATAGCGCCCCCTCCCCCAATTCTTCGGCGGCAACCGCCGCGACGGCGATCCGCTCCGGCCGAACCATGAGCAAAGAGCGTTGCCCGATCGCGATGCTCTCCGCAAGAGAGCCGCTGACGATCGCGCCATTTTCTAATCTGATGCGGGCGATGTCGTCATCGTGCTCGATCAGGACGCCGCTCAGCACATTCACCTCGCCGAGCGCCTCGGCGACGGCGAGAGAAATCGGCGCATCATAGAGGATTTGCGGCGGCGCGAGCTGGGCGATGCGTCCTTCGTGCAAAACCAGCGCGCGGTCGGCGAGCGCGAAAACCGTCGCCGCCGTGCGCGCCGCGATCAAGGTGGTGATGCCCGCCGCCGGCCCGCCACGGAGAAGGGTTGCGAGCATCTGGCGCTCGGGCTCGGCGAACCCCTCATCCGGCTCCTCGATCAGGAGGAGGCTGGGCGCGGCGATCAGGGCATGGGCGAGGGCGGCGCGAAATCCCTCGCCCGGCGCGAGGGCGCGGAGCCGATGCCCGCCATATCCGGCGAGCCCGACGAGGGCGAGCAGGCGCTCGACCTTGGTTGCGCGCCGCTCGGTCGTCGGGGTCTCGCGCGGGAGTTCCGCCGCGAGATAGGCGGCAAGGCGTCGAAAACGCGGCCATGCGGCCCGCGCCGCTACATAGCCGAAGCCGCGCCGGTGCGGCGGGGTCTCGCGCAGACGGCGGCCGTTGAGGATGATCTCGCCGTGCGCCGGGCGCAGCGTGCCCGCGACCATGGCGAGCGCCGCCCGCGCGGCACCGCCTTCGCGCGCCAGGAGACAGAGTTTTTCGCCCCGCGCCGCGGTGAGGGAAAAATCAGCGAGACCGCCCGCCTCCGCGCCCTCCGGCGGCACGAGGCGGCGAAGTTCGAGAAATGCATCGGCCGCGTTCACGAAAGCGTTCACCCCGGCCAGATGCCCCGCGCTAGGGAAGGTCCCCGTGCTATGGAAGATCATTGACTGCATCGCAAGGAGGGTTTTCGTATGGGCCGAGAGGCGAGGCAACCTTCCATCGCAGATTGTTATGAATTCGTTATGTGAACCGAGGGAGAAGGGATGATGAGCAGCGAGAAACCGGCCGACGCCGCCGCCGCCGAAATCGCGCGGCTCAAAGGCGAGATCGAGGCTTTGCGTGCCGCCGCCACGGACAAGGCCGAGCACGCGACACGCCGGGCCGAAGCCGTTGCGCGCGAGGTGGAGAGTATCGCCTGCGACTCATCCGAGCGCATCGTGGCCATGGTGCGGGAACGGCCACTGGCCGCGCTTCTCATCGCCGGCGTCGCGGGGTTCGTCATCGGCCGTCTTGCGCGCTGAGATGGGGCGGGCACTCCGGCTCGCGCGTATCGCGCTGGCGGCGGAGGGCCTGCGTCTCCGGCTTCTGCTTCGTGTCCGGCTGCGCCAGGGAGCGCTGGTCGCGGCGGCCTTGTGTTTTTTCCTGTTCGCGCTCGCGCTCGGCCACGCGGCGGCGTTTTTCGAACTCGCCCCACGGCTCGGCGGGATCGGCGCCGCGCTCGCGCTCGCCGGAGCCGATCTCGTGATGGCGCTGGCACTCCTCCTCGCCGCGCGCGGGGATAGAAGTCTTGGCGCCGAGGCGGAGGCGGTGCGGCGGGCGGCGCTCGCGGAACTCCGCGACACCTGGCCGCGGGCGTTGCTGCACGAAGTGATCCGCCGCTGGAAGTGAGCCCATTGGCGATCCGGGCGGCAGGCGATGGTCCCTCGCCTTGCCGCGCCGTGCCGGCTATGAGGAGGCGGGAAAAGAAGCACCGGGAGACGATCACGCAATGAACGATGTGGCAAACCTTCGCGTCTCGCGCGAGGGAAGGGTCGGGCGGCTCGTGCTGGATCGGCCGCGGGCGCTGAACGCGCTCGATCTCGGCATGATCCGGGGGATTGCCGAAGCCCTCGAAGGCTGGCGCGAGGCGCCCGAGGTGGAGGCGGTGGTGATCACCGGCGCCGGCGATCGCGCGTTCTGTGCCGGCGGCGACATCCGCGCCATGCGCGAGGCCGCCCTCGCCGGGGACAATGTCGCGATCGAGCGGTTTTTTGCCGAGGAATACGCGCTCAATCAGGGCATCGCGAGCTATCCCAAACCCTATATCGCGCTGATCGACGGCATTTGCATGGGCGGCGGCATCGGTGTTTCCGTCCATGGCGATATCCGGGTCGCAAGCGAGCATGCCCGGTTCGCCATGCCGGAGACCGGGATCGGCTTCTTCCCCGATATCGGGGCGAGCTATTTCCTGCCCCGTCTCCCCGGCGCGCTCGGCCTCTATCTCGCCCTCACCGGGGCGGAACTGCGCGGGGCGGACGCCGTTCATGCCGGGCTTGCGACCCATTTCGTGCCGCGCACGGCGTTTCCCGCGCTTGAGGCGGCGCTGATCGCCGATGGCCCCGCCGTCGTCGCCGGGTTTGCAACCCCGCTTCCCCCCTTCACCCTGGCCGCGGCGCGGGCGACGATCGATCACTGCTTCGCCGGCGCATCCCTGCCCGACATCATCGCCCGGCTGGAGGCGGCGGAGACGGAATTTGCCGGAGCGACCCTGGCGACGCTTCGCGCCCGCTCGCCCTCGGCGCTCGCCTGGTCGTTCGAGCTTCTCCGGCGCGGCGCGAGGCAAACGCTTCCCGCCTGCCTCGCGATGGAACTCGCCCTGACCCGGCGCATCACCCACCATCCCGATTTCCACGAGGGGGTGCGCGCCATGGTGGTGGATAAGGACCGCGCCCCGCGCTGGCAACCGGCGCGCCTCGAAGACGTCGATCACGCGGCCATCGCCAGTCTCTTCGCCTGAGCAGGCGCGAGGATGGACGAGGCGTCACCGCTCCGGCGCGCCGTGCTTGGCGCGAGCCTGGTATTGATCGGCTTTGATCTCCGCCTGCCGATCGCAAGCCTCGGCCCGGTTTTGCCCGAGGCGGTGCGCGCGACCGGCATGTCGCCGCTCGCCGCGAGCGTGCTGACGATGCTGCCATCGCTCTGTTTTGGCCTCTTCGCCCCGCTCGCGCCCGCTCTCAGCCGCCGCATCGGCGCCGAGCGCACGGTTTTGCTGATGCTCGCCATCCTCGCGCTCGGGACCGCGCTCCGTGGGATCGCCGGCGCGCCGTGGCTGTTTTCGGCGCAGATTCTCGCCTGTCTCGGCATCGCCGCGATCAACGTCCTGGCGCCAGCGCTGATGAAGCGGGATTTCCACGGCCATACCGCGCTGATGACCGGGCTTTTCACCATGTCGCTTTGCATCGGCGCCGCCCTTTCTGCCGGGACGACGGTGCCGCTCGGCCGCCTGCTCGGCGGGTCGTGGTCGCTGGCACTCGCCGCCTGGGCGCTGCCGGTGCTGATCACGCTTCTGCTCTGGGGGCTGGTGCTGCCGCGGCGAGCCGAGGTGGTGCGCCATATCGCGCGGCCGCGTTCGCTGTGGCGCGATACCCTCGCCTGGCAGGTGACACTGTTCATGGGGCTGCAATCGGCGCTCGCCTATCTCGTGTTCGGCTGGCTCGCGCCGATTTTGCGCGATCGCGGGCTGAGCCCTGAGAGCGCGGGCTATCTGCTCTCGCTCTCGATTCTCGGCCAGGCGGTAACCTCGCTCGTCGCACCGAGCCTTGCCGCCCGCCGCCGCCACCAGAGCGGCATCGCTCTCACGTTCTCCGCCGGCGCGGTTTTATCCCTGCTTGCCTGCCTGTTCGCGCCGCCGTACACGCTCTGGCTTGCGGCAAGCCTGCTCGGCCTGAGCCAGGGCGGGCTGTTCGGCGTCGCCCTCATGCTGATCGTGCTGCGCGCCCGCGACGCCCTGGTCGCCGCCCAGCTTTCCGCGATGGCGCAGGGGATCGGCTATCTCCTCGCCTCGCTCGGCCCGCTGCTGGCCGGGGTGTTGCGGAGCGCGAGCGGCGGCTGGACGCTCGTCGCACTCTGGATCGTTGCGATCGGCGGCGTGATGGGCTGGAGCGGCGCCGGCGCCGGGCGGGCGCTTTATGTCGGCAAGGCGCCTGCCGCCAGCGCCGCCGCGACCACCGGCACCAGCGCCCGATAATCGGCCCCGCGCGGAGCGCCGGCACGCCAAGCGAGGCCGATGGTGCGCCATGCCCCCTCGCCGCCGAGCGGGCGCAGCACCAGATCCGCCCCGGCGAGCACGCGACCGGCGATGGCGAGTTCGGGCAGCAGCGTCACGCCGAGCTTGCCGGCGACCATCTGCACCAGGGTATGGAGGCTGGTCGCGGCGAAATCGGCCCCGTCCTCCTCGCCGCCGCCGATCAGCCCGCACGCGGCGAGCGCCTGGTCGCGGAGGCAGTGACCATCCTCCAGAAGCAGGAGCGATTCGGCCGCGAGCGCCGCCGCCGGCACCTCGGCGCGGGTCGCGAGCAGGTGATCGGGAGGGAGGGCGACGAGAAACCGGTCCCGCGCGACCGCGATGACCTCGGCGCCAACGCAATCGCAGGGGAGGGCCAAGATCAAGACATCGAGCCTTCCATCGCGCAGACGCTCGATCAGCCGCGCCGTCGTGTCTTCGCGGAGAAAGAGACGAAGATGCGGAAACGCCGCCCGCAGCTCGGGCATCAGCCGCGGCAAGAGAAACGGGCCGATGGTCGGGATGATGCCGAGCCGAAGCGGCCCGCTCATCGGCGCATGCGCGGATACCGCCGCGTCCACGACGCCTTGCAGGGCCGCCATCGCCGCCCGTGCCCGCTCCACCAACTCGCGCCCGAGAGCCGTGAACACCACCCGCTTGCCGATGCCGCGATCGAGGATCTCGGCATCCAACTGATGCTCCAGCATCAGGATGCCGGCGGACAAGGTCGATTGTGTCACCGCGCAGGCCTGCGCCGCGCGGCCGAAATGCTGATGCTCGGCCAAGGCCAGGAGATAGCGCAATTGTTGCGGTGTCGGGAGCGGGGTCATCGTTTCCTCACACGCACCATACCACGGGGGCGGGCCCGATCCAGAGACGAGGGCGCGGGCGAAGAAGGGCGGCGTTCGCCTCAGCGCCGCCGCGCCGCTGCCATCGTCCGGCGCGCTTGTTCCGGGGCGGCGCTCTCCCAGGGGCGGCGCGCGATCAGTTTCAGCATGGTCGCAAGACTGATCGAGCGCAGCGTCGCCCCGATCTGGGCATCGAGTTCGGCGAGCACGAAGCGAAGACCGGCGGCGGCCTCCTGATCGGCGGTGAGCGGCGACGGCCCCTCGGCGTCGTTGCTGGCGTCCTCGAACAGGCGGATGACATCCATGAGCGTAAGGCGCTTCGCATTGCCGGTGAAGCGATAGCCGCCGCCGACGCCGCGCACCGCGTCCACCAGCCCCGCGCGGCCGAGATCGCGCAGCACCTTGGCGAGGTGATGGGCCGAGATGCCGTATTTCTCGGCGATCTCGATCGCGGTCTGCTGGCGCTCCGGCTGGGCGGCGAGTTCGAGCACCGCGTAGAGCGCGAATACGGTCGCCTTTTGCAGCTTCATGGGAAACGCCGGGTCGGCGAGCAGGCGGATGCGCGCGGGTCAATCAAGGCGCATCTCGAGCTCGATGAAGGGGCCGGCCATCATCCCCTGACTGCGGAAAAAGGCGTGGATTTCGGCATTGTCGCGCGCGACCATGGTGCGGACGGAATAGACGCCGGCGGCGCGGAACCGGGCGCAGACCGCATCGAACAGGCGCGAGCCGAGGCCATGCAAACGCTGCCGGGCCCGCACTTGGACGGCGAAGATCCAGCCGCTCGGCGCGGAGCCGAATTCCCAGGCCCGCACCTCGCCGACGATCACGCCCACGATCCGCCGCGGCGGACCGGCGACGAGGAAAAACCGGCTCTCGCCGCGCCGCGCGCCGAAGCGTTCAAACATGTCGTGCCAGTAATCGGTCTTGAGGAGACCGGTGACTTCTTCATCGAGCGCGATCACGCCGGGCACATCGGCGAGCGAGGCAGGCCGGATGACATCGAGCTTCTCGCCCTCAGACGAAGGCCGATTTACCGCCTGCTGAACCATGCCCACTCCCGCCCAAGCCGCCCCGACGCCGCGCAGGGCGGCACCATCCCGAGCACCAATTACCACATTGTAGAACGATTTTACCATCGTTCCAAGGTGCCGGGATGTTGCGGCGCCGTCGGGTGCTGCAACGCTCCTCAAGCGGTGGGCGCGGGCGGCGCAGGCCGGATTCAGCCTTCGACATGCACCTTGAGCAGGAAGGTCAGCGTATCTTTCGGCATTTCCTCACTGAACGGGGCGAAGCTGGTCGCACGCACGGTCTCCAGCGCGAGCTTGTCGATCAGGCTGATGCCGCTCGATTTGTTGACCACCACGTTCTGCATGTGCCCGTCCGGAGTGATCGTGATCGCGACCATGGTATCGCCGGAAAGATTGAGCGCGCTGATCGCCGAGGTGACATGCAGATTGGTCTGCACCCGGCTGCGCAGGTCAGAGGCGTAGCGCTGCAGCGCGGTCAGGTTCTGCCCGGAGGAGGCGGGCGCCGAGGGCGGCGGCGGTGGCTTGCTGGGCTCTTCCTTCGCGGTCTCGGTCTTGGGCTGGGGGGGTGGTGGCGGCGATTTCTTCTCCGCCGTCTTGACCGGGTGCGGCGGTGGCGGCTGGCGCGCGACCACGGTCGGCGGCGGCGGTTCCGAGAACGCGCTTTCGGCTTTCGGTGGCGGCGGCATGTCGGGCGCAGGCGGCGGCGGGGTGAAATCGACCTGCGGCTGTGGCGGCGCCTCGGGCACGGGCGGCGTCACCGTATCCGGCGGCGGGGGTGGCGGTTTGGCGGCATCGGGGGGTGTTTCCTGCGGCACCGCCTGCAATTCGGGGAGTGGTGCCGGCAGGGTGACGGCGTGGACCTCCATCGGGTGCGGATTGTTCGGCTCCGGCGCGATCTCCGCCGGCTTGGCGCCGAGCCAGACGACGATCGCGAGTTCCGCGGCCGCCGCGAGCGCCAAGGCGAGGGCGAAACGCCCGCGCCGGCCGCTATCGGGGAGGAATGGCAGCGAGGCATAGCTCGCCCACCCCTCCAGCGCCGGCGCATTCCCGGCGCCGGGAGCCGTTTTCATCGCGGCGCTCACTTACTTGCCCGCATTCCCGGCCGGCGTCGCTTGTGCCGGCGCCGCGGCAGCCGTGCCGCCGGGCTGCGTTGCGACGCCAAGACTGGTCACCCCCGCCTTGCGCACCGCGTCCATGACATGGACGAAGGCCTCGAACGGCGCCGCTTTGTCGCTCGCGATGGTGATCACGGTTTTTTCGGGATCGCCGTCGCCCTTGATCATGTCGGTGAGCTGATCGAGGCTCATCGTCTGGCCCTTCACCGTGACCGTGCCGTCCTGCTGCACGTTCACGGTGAATTCAGGGCGCGGGAGATGTTGTGACTCGCTCGATGTCGGAAGTTGCAGCGACTGGCCGGCATCCGGGATCATCTGCAAGGTGACGATGATGAAAAAGACGAGGAGGAACAGCATCACGTCGATCATCGGAATGATCTCGACGCGGCCGCGTCGTTCCTCGAAATAGCGGAGCCTGCTCGCCATCGTCCTCTTCCTCAGGCGCTCTGGAGAGCGGGCTGGTGGGCGGCGCGCGCGGCCGGCAGGGGCTTGCCGAGCGGCACCATCGGCGCGCCGTCGAGCCGGTTCAGGATCATGGTTTTCAGCGAATCGAGCTGGTGCATGATCATGCGGATCTGGCTGTTGAGGCCGTTATAGGTGAGGAGGCCGAGCATGGCGATGAAGATGCCGGACGCGGTCGCGACCAGCGCGTCGGCGACGCCGCCGGTGACCGCGGTCGGCGCCTGGCCCGGGGTCGCGAGCACGCCGAAGGCATGGAACATGCCGAGAATGGTGCCGAAGAGGCCAAGGAGCGGCGCCAGCGTGATGATGGTGTCGAGAATCCAGAGCCGGCGGTCGAATTGCGGCGCCATCAGGAGGATCGCCTCCTCGAGGCGGCTGGCGAGCGCCTCACCCTTGGCCTTGTCGGCGTGGCGGAGCGCGGTCTCCAACAGCACCGCTTCCGGCAGCTTGCCGGCACTCCGGCGCAGCATCTCTAGCTCCGGCTGGGTGAAGGCGCCGGTGCGCGCGACCGCGAGGACGACGCGGGTGCCGCCGATCAGCGTGCGGCGGAGATACCAGAAGCGATCGATGATCACCGCGAGTTCGACGAGAAGAAGGGCGGCGAGGGCGTAGATCACGCCGTCGGAGTAGTTGGCGATATGGATGAGATAGTCGAGATTCATGATTTTCCCTCGCTCTCGATCAGCCGAAACGGCACCGCGGAGACCGAGGCACCGAAGCGCTGTGTGCGTTTCGGTGCCTTTTAGCCGCTTCGACCCGATCGGTGGGTGATCGATTGATGGCAGTTCTATTGCCGGAATATGACAGTTTGCTCGCGATTGCGTGATTTTTCCAAGTCTCAGAAGCTCAGCGCCACCTGGCCATACGCCGTCATCGGCGCGCCGGGGTAGCCGAGTTGAGTTGCGGAGCCATTGCCGAAATAGCCGCCAGCGGACATGTATTCATAGATGTTGAACTTGTTGTTGGTGAAATTCAGAATGCTGAAGGATATATCAAGCGTTTTGCCGAACCCGGCGACGCTGAAGGGCTGCTTCACATCGATGCTGGCATTGAGAGTCGAATAGGCGCTGAAGGTGTTGTTTGATGGCGCTGCGACATTGCCAGAATTGTTGAAATAATATTGTGGGCCGGTGTACTGATACCAGAAGCTGGGTTTGACCGCGGTTTGGCCAATCAGATAGGTGTAATCGACGCCGAAATTGAACGTGGTGCCCGGCGTGTAAGGAATGTGGTAGCCATTATAATTCGTTGAGCCATTGGGAGTGGAGTAGTTCGCATAAAGCGCGCTCAACACCGCGCCGTTGACGAAGGCATGCACGGTGGAAAACAGCGTATCGTCAACCGAGAAATTGACACCGCGATAATCCGAGGTGCCGCCGGCGATCTCCGCATTGCCTGCGGCATTTGTAAACTGAATGATCTGGTTGGAAAGACGTGTGTCGAACCACATCACATCCATAAGGAAATTCTTGGCGTAATAGTCTGGGTCGTCGAACTTGAGCTTGAAGCCGGCCTGATATTGTTCGGCCAGTTCGAGTTGCGGCGTATTGACGAACTGCCCATTGGCATACGGAACACCGACCGGAATGCTTTGGTAGTAGCCGCCGCCGCCGCCGACCGTCGGCGTCTGATAGGATTGCTCATAACCGCCGTAGAACGCGAGCCATTTGAGCGGCGTCCAGTTGACATCGATACCGGGCTCGACGCCGGTCCACGCTGTATGCTGCGAGCCGAAAGCCCCTTGATTGGTGCCGGTCGCATTGGGGAAGGCGAAACCACCCGCGCCGGCCTGATTGGCGTATTGCAGCGTGTCGTCAACGATACGAATGCTCGGCGTGATATGGAGCGTCGAGAAGGGATGGATATCGTCCTGGAGGAATATCGCCGCATCGTCGTTGGTGAAATTCCCGTAGCGATAATGGCCGTTCGGCGCATACTGACTGCCGAAGTAAGGTGCAAGCGGGCTCCAGAACGAGTTGATCGTCTGATAAAGCCCGTGAAGATAATAGGCGCCGTAATCGACCGTGTTATAGGGAAGCTCGGTCGTGAACCACATCTTGTCGCCGATCGACCAATTATCCGGCGTATTCATTTCGTTGAGCTGATTGTAGCCTGGTTGAAAATTATTGAAATCGTTATGCAGGCGCTGCTCGTCGGTATAATAGGCAAGATTGTGGAAGGTGGTGTAATCGTCGATATGTATGTTCTGCTTGGCATAGGCCATGCCGAACTGGTTCTGGTCGAACTTGGCCCAGACCTGCGGGTCGAGGGCGGCGAACATGGCGGTTTTTTCGCTATAGAATCCGCCGGGGCCGCCCAAGCCACCGAGGTTGATGCCCGGCGTATTGTTGATCGGAATGACGTTGGGACGATAGCCGCTGCCTTGCGCGAGATAGGCGCCAAAGGAAAGATCGCCGTTCGAGAGCTGTTTGACGGTCTTGAGGTAGATCGCATAGTTTTCCGCCGGGCTGTCGAAACCGTTCGCCGAGGTGCGGAAATCATTGCCCTGGCCGACACCACCCTCGATGATCGACGACCAGCCATCGATATTGCCGGTGCGGATGTCGAAATTGAGATTCATGGTGTTGTAGCTGCCATAGCTCGCAGTAATATCGGCGCCGGCTTTCGCGGTCGGCTGAAAGGGCACGAAATTGATGGTGCCGCCGGTCGAATCATACCAGCGATCCTTCGCCTCGCCCGGGCCATAGGTGATATCCATGTTCTGGATCATGCCGATCTGCGGCACCGAGGCCGAGGCCCAGAGGCCGGTCGCCATGTTGTTCATCGGGATGCCGTCGAAGGTCATCATCAGATTGTTGTTGCCGGTCTGGCCGCCGAAGCCGCCCCAGCCATTGGCGAGACCGTCGAGCGAGACATTGTATTTGGTCGAGCCGGTATCGCCGTAGCCGACGACCTGCGCGCCCGGCGCCATCCCGATCGCCTGCGCGCCGCCGCCCATCGGCCCGACCGATTGCAATTGCTGCTGATCGAGAACGCGGGTGGTCTGGCCGGACTGGAAGAGCTGCTGCTGCGTCGGCGGCACCGAGGCGCCCGGTACCGGCGCGGCACTGCTCCCGCCCTCGCCGGCGGCATTCACCGAGCCGGCATTGACGACGCCGCTGACCCCCGTCGCATTCTGCGCAAGCTGCGTATCATCGCCGGAGATCAGCGGCAGCGGCGCCGCACTGGTGCCGCCGCTGATCACGCCGGTGACAACTTGCGCAAAGGCCGCATGGCCGGCGAGCAGGGTAGATGCCATGAGCAGAACCGAAGGCGCGCGCCGCGCCAAAACCCGTGTTATCGGCATGATCGTTTTTCCTCGTGCGCGTGAGAAAGCGTTGGGGGAGCGCAGGAGGGATTAACGGTCTGTCATCAGCCGATCACGCACAGAAATGTGACAATTGGTTCACGAAATCGTGTTCACAATAGTGAAACCAAAGATACATTTTTCTGTAGCAAGTAAAAGCTTTAGAAAAGGCGAATAAACGACCGCGCCGGCCGCTAAATGCGACCGGCGCGTTCATGAAAGCGAGCGCATCGGCGCGCCCGAACTCGCCGCGCGCCGGGGGTTGTCTGCGACGCAGCCCTATTTTTGGCTGAACGCCTTGTCCCACACCGCGTGGGTGGTCGCGCCCTCGGGGTGCTTCGAGATCACCGGATCGGATTTACCGGCGAGCAACTCATCGACGGTGCGTTCATACGCCGCCGGCTCGAGATAGCCGAGACCGTGGCTGCTGCCGGGGATGAGTTTCGCGACCTCGCTCATCATCGTCGTCTGATGGCGTTCGGTCTGGGCCCCGGTGGTGTCGTTGTCGAGCACGATCTGAACCGCCTCCTTCTGGTGATCGATCGCATATTGCCAGCCCTTCATCGAGCCGCGCAGAAACCGCGCCAGGCGATCGACCGTCTTGGGATCCTCGAGCTTCGGCTGCAGCGCATAGAGCCCGTCCTCGAGCGTTGCGACCCCTTCGCTTTCGTATTTGAACACGATGAGCTGATCGGGCTTCATGCCGGCCTCGATCAACTGCCAGTATTCGTTATAGGTCATGGTGGAGATGCAGGCCGCCTGCTTCTGCAGAAGCGGATCGACGTTGAACCCCTGTTTCAGCACCTTGACATCGGCATTGGGGCCGGAGGTGGTGTAATTCAGCTTGGCCATCCAGGCGAGAAACGGATATTCGTTGCCGGCGAACCAGACGCCGAGCGTCTTGCCTTTGAAATCCTTCGGCGTGCGCACGCCGCTATCCTTGCGGCAGGTGAGTTCGAGGCCGGATTTCTGGAACACCTGGGCGATATTGACGAGCGGCACCCCCTTTTCGCGGGTCGCGAGAGCGGACGGCATCCAATCGACCACGACATCGGCGCCGCCGCCGGCGATCACCTGCGAGGGGTTGATGTCCGGCCCACCCGGCTTGATGGTGACGTCGAGATTCTGCTCCTTATAGAATCCCTTGGCCTTGGCGACGTAATAGCCGGCGAATTGCGCCTGCGTCACCCATTTGAGCTGAAGCGTCAGCGGGTCGGCGGCGAGCGCCGGGCGCGTGAGGCTTGCGGCGAGAAAGATGGCGGAAACCAGCAACGATCTCTTCATTTTGTCCCCCTGAGAAGAGTTTACGACGAGCCGCGAAACGATGGATGCCAGAACGTCACCAGACGTTCGAGCAGCGCCAGTGCGCCGAAGCTGAGCGAGCCGGCGAGGGCTGCAACCGTGATGGTCGCCCAGACGAGATCGAGATTCATCTTCGCCGCTTCGGTGGAAATGCGAAATCCCATGCCGAGGATGGGCGTTCCGAAAAACTCCGCGACCACGGCGCCGATCAGGGCGAGGGTGGCGTTGAGCTTGAGTGCGGTGAAGATATGCGGAAGTGCCGCCGGCAGGCGGAGCTTGAGCAATGTCACGCCGTAGCCGGCCGCGTAGCTCCGCATCAGATCGCGCTCGATCGCCCCGGCTTCCGCGAGCCCGGCGGTGGTGTTCACCAGCATCGGGAAAAACGTCATCACCACGACCACGGCGGCTTTCGAGGGCCATTCGAACCCGAACCACATCACCATGATCGGCGCGATCCCGACGATCGGCATGGCGCTGATCATGTTGCCCATCGGCAAAAGCCCGCGCTTGAGGAAGGGGGAGCGGTCGATCGCGAGCGCCACCAGGAAGCCGGCGCCACAGCCGAGCCCGTAGCCGGCGATGACGGCGTGGAGATAGGTCTGGGCGAAATCCTGCCACAAAAGAGCCAAATGGCGGATGAAAGCGAGCGCGATCGCCGAGGGCGGGGGGAGGAGGACGAAGGGCACGGCAAATCCGATGACCAGCATTTCCCAGAGCCAGAGCAGAACCAAGCCGAACAGCGCCGGTGTCGCGAGGCGCGCGGCCCATCCTTCGCGCCGGGCGAACCCGAGCATGGCCAGAAAGAGGGTGAGGAGCGCGATCAGCGACGGCGCGAGCACGGGGCCGGTGCCATCGGCAACCACATGGCGGGCGAGGCCGGCGGCGATCAGCCCGATCGCGGCCCAGATGAAGGGGGGCGCGTTTCTCACAGCCGCCCGCCCCGGCGCCGCGCCACCAGCGCCTCGACCATCGACACCACGGCGAGCCCCAAAAGCGAGGTTGCGGACGCCATCAGGAGCGCCGCCCAGATCTGCACCGTCTGCCCGTAATAGGAGCCGGCGAGCAGCCGCGCGCCGAGCCCGGCTTGCGCCCCGGTCGGCAATTCCGCGACGATCGCGCCGACCAGCGCCAGCGCCACCGCGATCCTGAGGCTCGGGAACAAAAACCCGAGCGAGGCCGGCCAGCGCAGCAGCGAAAACACCTGCACCGGCCCCGCGTCATAGGTGCGCAGGAGATCGATCTGCAATGGGTCGGGCGCGCGCAGGCCCTTCACCATGCCAACCGTGATCGGAAAAAAGGCGAGATAGCCGGCGATCGCCGCTTTCGGCACGAGCCCGGTGATGCCGAGATTGCCGAGCACCACCACCACCATCGGCGCGATCGCCAGCACCGGGACGGTCTGGCTTGCGATCACCCAGGGCATCAGCGAGCGATCGAGAAGCCGCACATGGACGATGCCGATCGCGAGCGTAAGCCCGAGCGCGAGTGCCAGCGCGAGCCCGGCGAGGGCCGCGGAAACCGTGACCCATGTATGATAGACGAGACTGCGCGGCGAGGTGATGGGGCGCCCGAACAGGCTCTCTGCCAGTTCGGTCGCGATCTGATGCGGCGCCGGCAGCACCGGCCGCTCCATCGACCAGGTTTGCGCGACCAAATCGCGGAAACCCGCCCCCTCCGCGAGCTGGTCGCGTGCCTGTGGCGCATTGAGCGCAACCGCGCCGAGATACCAGATGGCGATGAGCGCGAAAATGACGACGACGAGCGGCAAGATCGCACCCGCACGTGGCGAAGAGAGGCGCCCGCCGCGCATGCTCAGCGCTCAATCATAGGAATGGCCGGCACGGAGCGCCTCGCGCACGCGATGCGCAACCGCAAGAAATTCCGGCGTCTCTCGGAGATCGAGATCGCGCGTCGCCGGCAAATCATTGTCGATGATATCGACGACGCGCCCCGGCCGCGCCGACATCACCACGATGCGGGTCGAGAGAAACACCGCCTCGGGGATGGAGTGGGTGACGAACACCGCCGTCATCCCGGTGCGCCGCCACAGTTCATGGAGATGGAGATTGAGCCCGTCGCGGGTGATTTCATCGAGCGCGCCGAAAGGCTCGTCCATCAGCAGAAGTTTCGGCTCGAAGGCGAGCGCCCGGGCGATCGAGACGCGCTGCTGCATCCCGCCCGAGAGTTGCCAGGGAAATTTGCGGGCAAACTCGCCAAGCCCGACCAGGGCGAGATAACGCGCAACCCGCACCCGCCGCTCGGCGCGCGCAAGACCCATGATTTCGAGCGGCAGCATGACGTTCCGCGCGACATTGCGCCAGGGATAGAGTGCTGGCGCCTGGAACACATAGCCATAAGAGCGGCGCTTGCGCGCGTCCTCCGGGCTCATGCCATTGACGAGGAGCGAGCCCGAACTCGGGCGTTCGAGATCGGCGATGGCGCGCAAGAGCGTCGTCTTGCCGCAGCCCGACGGGCCGATGAGCGAGACGAAATCGCCAGGCATGATGGAGAGATCGACCCCGGCGAGGGCGGTGACGCGTCCGCCTTCGGCATCGAACACGAGCGAGACGTCGCGCGCCGCGACCACCGCCTGCGCGGTCGCGGTCTCGTCGTGCTCCACCGGATCGAGCAGCGCCGCCTCCGTCATTCAGTCGCGCGCCTCGGCCAGCCGCGCATCGGTTGCGAGCACGGCGCGCAACAGCACATTGGCCCCCGCCGCGACGTGCTCGGGCTCGGCCTTTTCCAATTCATTATGGCTGATCCCGCGCTCGCAGGGAACAAAGATCATCGCCGTCGGGGCGACGGCCGCGACATAGGCGGCATCGTGCCCGGCGCCGGAAATGATCTCGCGCCAGGCGTAACCGAGATCGCGCGCGGCATCGCGCACCGCGCCGACGCATTCCTCGGCGAAATGAACGGGGGGCGAGTTCCATACGCGCTCCAGCGCGAGCGTAATGCCGTCGGCCGCGGCGATGGCGTTGAGTTCGGCGGTGATCTCGGCCTCCATCGCCGCCAGCACGGCATCTTCGGGATGGCGGATATCGATCGTGAAGAATGTTTTGCCGGGGATCACGTTGCGGCTGTTGGGTAAAGCCTCGATCAGCCCGACGGTCGCGACCGCGTGCGGCGCATGGCGAAGGCCGATCGCGTTGATCGCGGCGATCATGCGGGCACTCGCGAGAAGCGCGTCCTTCCTCATCGGCATCGGTGTCGTGCCGGCGTGGCAATCCTCGCCCTCGACCGTCGCCTCGTACCAGCGCATGCCCTGGACATCGGTGACGACGCCGATGGTTTTGCCCTCCGCCTCCAGGATCGGCCCCTGCTCGATATGGATCTCGAAAAACGCCGCGAGCGGATGGGCGCCGCACGGCGCATCCCCACGATAGCCGATGCGTTCAAGCTCGGCGCCGAAACTCTTGCCTTCACGATCCTCGCGGGCATAGGCGTAATCACGCGAGAATTTGCCGGCGAACACGCCGGAGGCGAGCATCGCGGGGGCAAAGCGCGAGCCCTCCTCATTGGTCCAGTCGATGACTTCGATCGGCGCCTCGGTCTCGATCCCGGCCTCATTCAGCGTGCGCAGCAATTCGAGGCCGGAGAGAACGCCGATGATGCCATCGAATTTGCCGCCCGAGGGCTGCGTATCGAGATGGCTTCCGA
>JAKAQU010000339.1 GCA_021819535.1 Pseudomonadota bacterium
GCGGCGCTGGTCAAGCGTCCGCCGGTCGTCACCGTCATGGGGCATGTCGATCACGGCAAGACCTCGCTTTTGGATGCGCTGCGCTCGACCGATGTCGCCGCTGGCGAAGCGGGCGGGATCACCCAGCATATCGGCGCCTATCAGGTTCATCTCGCCTCCGGGGACAGGATCACGTTCATCGATACCCCCGGCCACGAGGCGTTCACGGCGATGCGCGCACGCGGCGCCAGCGTCACCGACATCGTCGTTCTGGTGGTCGCCGCCGATGACGGGGTGATGCCGCAGACCATCGAGGCGATTCGCCACGCCAAGGCCGCCGGCGCGCCGATCATCGTCGCGATCAACAAGATGGACAGGCCCTCGGCCAATCCAGATCGTATACGAAACGATCTTCTCAGCCACGAGATCGTCGTCGAGTCCCTGGGCGGCGACACACAGGAGGTCGAGGTTTCGGCGCTCAAGCGCACCGGCATCGACAAGCTGGAGGAGGCAATTCTGCTCCAGGCGGAGATCCTCGATCTCCGTGCCAATCCCGAGCGCGCCGCCGAGGGCACGGTGATCGAAAGCCGGCTCGATCGCGGGCGTGGTCCGGTTGCGACCGTTCTCGTGCAAAAAGGCACGCTCCGCCAGGGCGACATCGTCGTCGCCGGCGCCGAATGGGGGCGGGTGCGCGCCATGCTCGATGAACGGGGCCAACCGCTCCGCGAGGCGCTGCCCTCGACCCCGGTCGAGATCCTTGGCCTCGCCGGCGTGCCGCTCGCCGGCGAGCCGCTGGTCGCGGTCGAGAACGAAGGGCGGGCGCGGGAGATTTCGGAATTCCGCCAGCGCAAGGCGCGCGAGAAGGTCAATGCCGGGATCGCCGCCGGCCGCGGCACGCTCGATCAGATGCTGGCGCGCATTCAGGCCGGCGAGCAGAAAGAGGTCGCGGTCCTGATCAAGGCCGATGTCCAGGGCTCGGCGGAAGCGCTCGCGGTCACCGTCACCAAGCTCGGCACCGAGGAGGTCAAGGTCCGGGTGCTGCATGCCGGCGTCGGCCAGATCACGGAAAGCGATGTCCAGCTCGCCAAGGCGTCGGAGGCGGTGATCGTCGCCTTCAATGTCCGCGCGACCGCCCAGGCGCGCGAACTCGCGAGCCGCGAGGGCGTCGATATCCGCTATTACAGCATCATCTACGAGGTCGCCGACGACGTCGAGACGCTGGTGCGCGGCAAGACGGCGCCGAAAGCGCGCGAGAAATTCCTCGGCTACGCCGAAATCCGCAAGGTCTTCGAGATCACCAAGGTCGGCAAGGTCGCGGGCTGCATGATCACCGAGGGCGTGGTTCGGCGCGGCGCGGGCGTGCGGCTGCTCCGCGACGGCGTCGTGATCCATCAAGGGGAACTCTCACAGCTCAAGCGCTTCAAAGACGATGTCCGCGAAGTGGCGCGCGGCTATGAATGCGGTCTCTCGTTTGCCGGATTCAACGATCTGCGCGAGGGCGACGTGGTCGAATGCTTCGAGACCGAGCTAGTCGCGGCGTGAAGCGGGAAGGGCCCAGCCAGCGGCAATTGCGCGTGGCGGAGGAAATCCGCCACGTGCTCGCCTCCGTGTTCGCGCGCGGCGGGTTTCGTGATCCCGACCTCGCGGCATCTTCCATCACCATCACCGAAGTGCGCATGAGCCCCGATCTCCGCCACGCGACGGTATTCTTTACGCGCCTCGGCCGCCCGGACGCAGCCGCACTTCTGCCCGCGCTCGCCCATGCCCAGGCCCATCTCCGCGCCCAGGTCGCCCACGCCATGCGCCTCAAATTCGCGCCGACCCTGCATTTCGAGCCGGATACCAGCCTCGACTATGCCGCCGGCATCGATGCGCTCCTTCGTTCGCCCGACGTTTCCCGCGACCTCGGCTGACGTGACAAGGAGGCGGTGATGAAAAAGCGGCGCGGACGCGCGCTCGATGGCTGGCTGGTGGTGGACAAGCCGGCTGGCATGACGAGCACCGATATCGTCAACCGCGTCCGCCGCGCGTTCGGCGCGCAGAAGGCGGGGCATGGCGGCACGCTCGATCCCTTGGCGACGGGGCTGCTCCCGGTGGCCTTCGGGGCGGCGACCAAGACCGTTCCCTATGTCATGGACGGAACCAAACTCTATCGCTTCACGCTGCGCTTCGGCGAGGCGCGGGATACCGACGACGCCGATGGCCAAGTGATCGCGACCTCGCCGGCGAGGCCCGACGCGGGCGTGATCGAGGCGGCGCTGCCGGCGTTTCGCGGCACGATCATGCAGGTGCCGCCGGCGTTCTCGGCAGTGAAAATAGCCGGCGAGCGCGCCTATGACATGGCGCGCGAGGGGCGGGCACCGGAATTGGCCCCGCGGCCGGCGCGGATCGATCGCTTCGTGCTGATCGAACGCCCGGACGCCGACACCGCGGTGTTCGAGGTCGCGTCCGGCAAAGGGGTCTATATGCGCAGCCTCGCGCGTGATCTGGCGCGGGCCTGCGGCAGTGTCGGCCATGTCGCGGCGCTCCGGCGGCTGCGCGTCGGGCCGTTCGACGAGACGATGGCGATTTCGCTGGACAAGATCGCCGGAACCGGCGATATCGAGCCCGCTTCTCCGGATCTTTTGCTTCCGGTCGCGACCGCGCTGGCCGACATCCCGGCGCTGGCCTTGACCGATGCAGAGACCAGCAACCTTAGGCACGGCCAGGCGATCAGCCTGGTTGCGCTCATGGGTCGCATTCCGTCGCAGGCCGACCCGGAAGGCGGGTTGGTGCGGGCGATGGCGGGGAGGTGCGTGATCGGGCTGTGCCGCCTGGAAGATGGCTGGCTGCGCTCGGAGCGCTTGTTGTAACCCTTTCATCTGGAGAGACATCCGATGTCGATCACGCCCGAGCGCCGTACGGCGCTGGTTTCCGAATACGCGACCCATCCCGGCGATACCGGTAGCCCGGAAGTCCAGGTGGCTATCCTCAGCGAGCGGATAGGCAACCTTACCGAACATCTCAAGACGCATGCCAAGGATTTTCACAGCCGGCGTGGCTTGCTGATGCTGGTCGGTCAGCGCCGTGGCCTGCTCGACTACCTCAAGCGCAAAAATGTTCAGCGCTACGAAACCCTTATCGGCCGGCTCAATCTGCGCCGCTGACGCGCGGGTCTGGTTGGCGGACAAAAAATACATGGCCTTGCCGGTGGTTGCGCTTATATAGCGGCCATCGGCGCCGGCTCCGCGCCATGGGGGTGCGGGGCAATGGGCCGGGAAGACCCCGGCCGCCGCGATCGCGGTGACATGTTGGCTGAGCGATCCACGCACCCCGCGTGCGAACTGGGTGCAGGTTCGAAGCGGCGCCTCCGGCCGCATGGTTCGTGGTTTCCGAGGGCATTCGCCCGATGGGAGCCCGCCCCGTGCGACCCGAGATCGGAA
>JAKAQU010000340.1 GCA_021819535.1 Pseudomonadota bacterium
CCGGCGCCGATGCCGCCCAGGCACAGCCTCCCGGCCCGCCGCCGCAGCAAATGCAGTTGCAATTGCCGCCGGCGCCGCAATTGCCGCCGCTACCCAAGGGGTCGGCGCCACCGGCGGCGGTGATCGGCGTGCTCGGCGTGCCCGAGGTGATGCGCGCCTCGACCGCGGCCCAGGAGGTCGAGCGCACCATCGGCGGGCGGCGCGCCAAGCTCACCCAGGATGCCCAGAAAGAGCAGGCCGCCTGGCGCGACATGCAGCAGGCGCTGGTCAATGAACGCGCCAAGCTCAACGCCGAGCAGATCCGCACCCGCGAACGCGCCCTCCAAGACCGCATCACCAACGCCCAGCGCCAGTTCCGCGAGCGCAACCGCATCATCCAGGAAGAGGGACAATACGCGCTCGGCCAGATCGAGCAGACGCTGATTTCCGTCATCCGTCAGGTCTCGGAAAGCCGCGGCATGAACCTCGTGCTCCATCGCCAGCAGGTGGCGCTCAATGTCAACGAATTCGACATCACGGCCGAGGTCGCGAACGAACTCAATAAGATCCTGCCGCATGTGATCATCCCCGCAGAAGGCCAGGAGCCGCCGATGGTGCCGGTGAAGCCGCCGGGCGCCGGCCCCGCGACCGGTGCGACCGGTGCCCCCCCGGGCGCACCGGCAGCACCGGCAGCGCCAGCACCGGCAGCGCCAGCGCCGGCATCTGGGGCGCCGGCATCTGGGGCGCCGGCCACGGGCGCGGCGCCGGCGGCGCCGTCGGTCTCGATCACCCCGAGCCCGGAGCCCGCGACGCCACCCGCGGCAAGCGGCAAATAACCATGGCGGTGCCCGAGATCACCGGCGATCCGCGGTTTTTCACGCGATCCGGGCCGTTCGACATCGCCGCCCTCGCCGCTTCCGCCGGCGCGAAGGCCGAAGGGCACGGGGCGGGCGCGATCGCGGCCAGGCTGTTCACCGGGGTCGCGCCGCTCCAAAGCGCGGGCCCGGCGGAGGTCAGCTTCCTCGACAATCGCCGCTATGCGGTACTCCTCGGCGAGACCAGGGCGGGCGCGGTGATCGTGCATCCCGACATGGCGGGCGCGGTGCCGACGGGTGCCGTCGCCCTCGTCACCCCCGAACCCTATCTCGGCTGGGCGCGGGTCGCGGCGCTTTTCCACCCCGCCCCACCGCCAAAGCCGGGCATCGCGCCGAGCGCCATCGTCGATCCGACGGCGCGGATCGACCCCTCGGCCGAGATCGGCCCGCTCGCCGTGATCGGCGCCGATGCCGAAATCGGCGCACGGGTGCGCATCGGGGCACTCGCCGTCATCGGCCCCGGGGTCGTCATCGGCGCCGATGCCCGGATCGGCCCGCAGACCACGATCAGCCACGCGCTGATCGGGGCGCGGGTTGCGATCTATCCTGGCGCGCGCATCGGCCAGGACGGTTTCGGCTTTGCCGTCACCGAGGCGGGCTTCGTCTCGGTGCCGCAAATCGGCCGGGTGATCATCGAGGACGACGCCGAAATCGGCGCCAATACGACGATCGATCGCGGCTCCGCCGCCGATACCGTGATCGGCGCCGGCTCGCGGCTCGACAATCTGGTGCAAGTCGGGCACAACGTACGCATTGGTCGGGCTTGTGTCATCGTCGCGCAAGCCGGTATTTCCGGCTCGACGGTGCTCGAGGATTTCGTGATGGCCGGCGGGCAGGCGGGTTTGATCGGGCATTTGCACATCGGCCGGAAGGCGCGGATCGGCGCGCAGGCCGGCGTGATGGCGGACGTTGCGGCCGGGGCCAGCGTGGTCGGGAGCCCGGCGCAGCCGGTCACGGCGTTTTTCCGCGAGGTCGCAACGCTGCGCCGCCTCGCCAGGACCGGCGGCGGAAAAACCCGCCGCAAACGCGGGGATGCGCCGGAAAACGCCGATCAATCGGGCTAACTGGCTCCCGCTCTGGGAGTAGGATGAAGGGAGCAGATGGAAACGTCCATGGATGCAGATCTCACGGAGAGAAACCTTCCGGCCGGGCAGACAAGCGGCGGATCGGTGGTCGATCTCGCCGGGATCATGAAGGCGATCCCGCATCGTTATCCGTTTCTGCTGATCGACCGCGTGGTCGAGCTGTTTCCCGACATATCGGCCGTCGGGATCAAGAACGTCACCGCCAACGAGGCGTTTTTCCAGGGGCATTTCCCCGGCCATCCGGTGATGCCGGGGGTGCTCATCATCGAAAGCATGGCGCAAACGGCGGCGGTTCTGGTGGTCGGAACGCTCGGGCAGGAGGAAGCCGGCAAGCTGGTGTATTTCATGTCGGTCGAGGGCGCCAAGTTCCGCCGCCCGGTCGGCCCCGGCGATCAGGTTCGCCTGCATGTCGAGAAACAGCGCAACCGCGGCAATGTCTGGCGATTCTTCAGCGTCGCTCGGGTCGATGGTGTCGCCGTCGCCGAGGCAACCTTCACCGCGATGATCATGGACCAGCGCGCAGCGTGAGCGGCATTCATCCGAGAGCGCTGGTCGCCGCCGGCGCCGAGATCGGGGAAGGGGTGGAGATCGGCCCCTGGTGCTCGATCGGACCGAAAGTGGTGATCGAAGACGGGGCGCGCCTCATTTCGCATGTCGTCGTCGAGGGGCGCACCCGGATCGGCGCCGGTGCCGTTCTTTATCCGTTTTGCACCGTCGGCCTTCCGCCGCAGGATCTGAAATACCGCGGCGAGCCGACGGAGACGATGATCGGTGCCAGGAGCCAGATCCGCGAGCACTGCACCATCCATCGCGGCACCGTGACCGGAAGCGGCATCACCCGGATCGGCGCCGATTGTCTTTTGATGGCGGTCGCGCATGTCGCGCATGATTGCGCGATCGGCGATGGCGTGATCATCGCCAATAACGTGGTGATGGGCGGGCATGTCGAGATTGGCGACGGGGCGGTGATCGGCGGTGCGGCGGCACTGCACCAGTTCGTTCGCATCGGCCGTGGCGCCATGGTCGGCGGCGTCTCGGGGGTCGAGGCCGATGTCATTCCGTTCGGCAGCGTGATCGGCAACCGGGCGCGGCTCGCCGGGCTCAATCTCGTCAAGCTCAAGCGTCTCGGTGTCGCGCGGGCCGAGATCCATCGCCTGCGCCGGGCGTTTCGCACGCTGTTCCGCACGGGTGGCGTCTTCGCCGAGCGGGTCGCGGAAGTGCGGGCGGCCTATGGCGGCGACACGCTGATCGCCGAGATTCTCGCCTTCATCGACGCGCCGAGCCATCGCGGCCTGATCCGCGCCGCCATCGAACAGGCGCCGGCGGCGGAAGAGTGAAAAGACACGCCGAAGAAGGAATCTTTTTTCTTCCGAAAAAGAAGCAAAAAGACCTCTTTCCCGGTTTCTCGGAGTGGCCATTTCCCTCGACG
>JAKAQU010000016.1 GCA_021819535.1 Pseudomonadota bacterium
TCCGATCTCAGTTTGTTGCCACGACCATTTCCTTCAATCTGCCGCTTGGGCGCTCGCTCGGCGATGCGGTGCGGGAGATCGACAAAACCATGCGCGATCTCGGCGCGCCATCTTCGCTCCATGGCAGTTTCGCGGGCACGGCACGCATCTTCCAGCAATCGCTCCGCTATGAGCCGGTGCTCATTCTTGCCGCGCTCGCCGCGGTTTATATCGTTCTCGGTATTCTCTATGAGAGCTATGTCCATCCGTTTACTATTCTCTCCACGCTTCCGTCGGCAGGGGTCGGGGCCATTCTCGCGCTGCTGCTGACGGGGCAACAATTCACCATCATCGCTCTGATCGGGATCATTCTGTTGATCGGCATCGTCAAGAAAAACGCGATCATGATGATCGATTTTGCGCTCGATGCCGAGCGCAGCCGCGGGCTCGACCCGAGGACGGCGATCGCCGAGGCCTGTGCGCTTCGCTTCCGGCCGATCATGATGACGACGTTTGCGGCTATTCTCGGCGCTTTGCCACTCGCGATCGGTGGTGGCGATGGCGCGGAATTGCGGGCGCCGCTCGGCATTTCGATCATCGGCGGCCTCCTGGTGAGCCAGGTGCTGACACTCTATACGACGCCGATCGTCTATCTCGAACTCGATAGGTTGCGGCTCAAGATCTTGCGGTGGCGAGGCGCCGCATGAAGTCAACGCTCATCTTTGCCGCGTTGTTCGCGCTTGGTGGCTGCATGATCGGCCCCGATTACAAACGTCCGACGGCGCCAATCGCGGTTTCGTATAAGGAACTTGCCGGCTGGCAACCGGCGGTGCCGCAAGATGCGCGTGACCGCGGTGCATGGTGGCTCGTGTTCCATGATCCGCTGCTCGATCAGCTCGAACGGCAAGTCGATGTTTCCAATTACACCTTGCAGCAGGCGGAGGCGAATTATCGCAACGCAAGAGCGATCGTCCAAGAAGCACAGGCCAATCTCTTCCCGATACTCTCCGGCGCCGGCAATTTTCAGCGTACCGGAGTCGGCGGCGGCACCAGCGTCGTTTCCTCCGGTGTTGCCTACTCTCCCGGTTTCGTCGGTAATCAATACACGCTGCAGGGAAATGGAAGTTGGGATCTCGATGTTTGGGGTGAGATCCGCCGGCAGGTGGCGAGCGATGTCGATCTCGCGCAATATAGCGCGGCGGAAGTGGCCAATGCCCGGCTCTCGGCGCAGGCGGCGCTGGCGACCGCCTATTTCAATCTGCGCGGCGAGGATTCGCTGGCCGCGGTTCTTACAAGCAACGTCAAGCAATTCGCCGATGCGCTCCGCATCACCGAAAACGAATATCACGCAGGCTTTGTCGCGCGCGGCGATGTGTTGACGGCGCAGACAGAATTGCAGACCACACAGGCGCAATTGATCGCGGTCGGTGTCGCGCGCGCGCAATATGAGCATGCGATCGCCGTGTTGATTGGCAAGCCGCCGGCAGAACTCAGCATCGGCCCCAGCGTCTTGCCTGATGGCGCGCCGGTGATGCCACCTTCGTTGCCCTCGACCCTGCTCCTGCGGCGCCCCGACATCGCCGCCGCCGAACGCCAGATGGCGGCCGAAAACGAATTGATCGGCGTTGCCCTCGCCGCTTTCTTCCCGCAAATCAGCCTCAGCGCCTTTGATGGCTATACCGGACCGCAGCTCGCCAATCTGATTTCGCTTCCCAACCGCATTTGGGGACTTGGCGCGGCGTTCAATGCGCCGATCTTCGAGGGTGGTGCACAGATCGCCGCCGTGGTTGCGGCGCGCGCCAATTACGATGCCGCGGTCGCCAATTATCGCCAGACCGTGATTTCCGCCTTCCAGCAGGTGGAAGATGAGCTGGTGGCGCTGCGCGTGCTGGCCGACGAAAAAAAGGTGCAGGACATTGCCGTTAAATCAGCGCAAGACAATGTCGCCTTTGCTCTCAACGAATACAAGGCGGGAACGGTGATCTACACCACCGTGCTTACCGATCAAGAACTTGAGCTGAGCGATGAGATCACCGATGTCAGCATTCAGCAAAGTCGCTTGGTTGCCTCCGTCGCGCTGATCGAAGCGCTCGGTGGCGGCTGGCAAAGCGATGAATTGCCGAGCACGGCGACGATCCGAAGCCCGAATTTCTATCTGCCCGGGAACGTGCTCGGCACGAAATCCGCCGAGCAATAGGCGATCGACCGAAAGCACGCCTCACGTCTGCGGCGGCGCTGCCGGCAGCGGTCACGCGGGGGGGGAAATCCGGGCTTCGGCAGACGAATTCACCTCTAGGCCGCGAAGGGGTGGGAGACGCTGTTGCGCTGCTGCACCACCTGCGCGGCCTTGGGCTCGCCGCGCACGGCGCGGGCGATCGCTTCCTTGGTCGCGCGGTAGTTGAAGTCCTGGATCTTCTTGTCGTCCGCCGCCAGCCAGTGGATGAAGACGCCGACACAGATGAAAAGATCATCCGCCTCGCTCTCCGGGATCACCCCTTCGGCGACGCTGTCCGCCACCGCCTTCGCAACCCCGTGCTGTGCCGGGCCGAACATCTGCACCGCCTGCTTGGCACCCTTGATCGTCACCTTGTTGAACATCACCGTCGCCGGCTTGCAGAGAAGATTGGGCGCAACCACCGCCAGGAGCGAAGTGAACCCGTCCTTGTTGTTGACCAGCGCGTTGCAGAACGCCGTCTCCGCCGCACTCCCGCGCGGGCCGATGATCAAATCGATATGCGCAACCTCGTTGCCGTCGCCGACCAGCGATTCGCCGACCGAAACCTTGGTGATGGACGCCATGACGTTTCCCCTGCCTCAGTAAAGGATGATTGACCAAGGCCCTATCATGTCAGTCTGAGGGTGGTAATTCAACAGCGCAATTCAATGGCACCATTGAAGAAGTCGTTCGGCGAACAGGCTCGCGACAGCCAAATCGGCGCTGGTGCCGGGGTTGAGACCGGCGGATTTCAGCCTTGCATCGAACGCGAGCAGCGCCGGCAGCAACGCGCGCGTATCCGGTGTGAGCGCAAGCCGTTGCGGCCAGGAGGCCGCCTCGCGTCGCACCGCTTCGGCCACTGCCGCGCCGTGTTTGCGCGCGATGTGGCTGTCGGGAAACGCCGCGAGAAAGGCGAAATAAGGGGCGAGCGCTGGCCATGCCCGCCCCCGCCATGCCGCCAGGGCCGGCACGCCTCGCGCGAAGATATCGTTGAAATCGCTGACCCATTGCCGGGCGATGAGGTCGCGCGGCGCCGCGTCCGCCATCGCCTCGGCAAGCGACACCCGCGCCGCCTCGCGCACGTCATAATGCTGCGCCGTGCCGAGCCCGCCGGGGGCCGCGAGGGTGATCGCGCGAAACACGGCGTCGGCATCGGCCCGCTCGGCCGCCGCCAGAACCCGCGCAACCCCCGCGCGCAAGCCCCCTCCCCGTTCCGCCGCCATGGCGAGCGGCGCACACAGTAAAATGATCCCGAGATTGGTGTTTTGCCCGACCGCCGCCCGCGTCGCCGCGACGGCCGTGAAAATCCGCGCCCCGAGCGGCGCCCCGGGCCGCGTCAGCATCGGCGCCGCCGCTTCGGCCGAGCGCTCGAAATCCGCGACCGTCATCCCGTGCCCGGCGGCGAAGCGATGAACATTGCCGGGCTTCGGAGCCGCGAGTTCGTCGGCACAGGCGGCCAGAAACGCCGCCGCGATCGCCGCCCGCCCCCTCATGTCCGCCCCCTCATGCCCGCCGCGCGCTCATCCCGAAAGCGCGCGCGCCAGCGCAGGCGCGATCGCGACTTCGGATACCGATTGCAAGCCACGCCAGCCGGGCATCGAATTGACTTCGAGCACCAACACCCGGCCATCGGGGGCGCGGATCAGATCGACGCCGGCGTAATCGGCGCTAACCGCCTCCGCCGCGCGCAGAGCGAGCGCCACGAGTTCCGGGCCGGGCGCGAACGAGGCCGGGCGCGCGCCGCGATGGAGATTGGTGACCCAATCCGCGCTCTCACGGACCATCGCCGCGATCACCTCACCGCGGCACATCAAGAGCCGATAATCGCAAAACCCCTCGCCCCTGGCGGGCGGCACGAAGCGCTGGAGATGATAGACACCCGCCACCGCTTCGGGCGGCGGCAGATCGGTGGTGCGCGCAATACGCTTGAGCCCCCGCCCTTGGGCACCGAACAGCGGCTTCAACACCAATTCCCCGCCCGCTTCGGCGACCACGCGGCGCGCTGCCTCCTGCCCCTCCACCGTCCAGGTCTCCGGGGTCGGGATACCGGCCGCGGCGAGCAGGAACGCGGTCATGGATTTGTCGACACAGCGTTCGATCGCGCGTGCGCCGTTCCATGCGCGAACCCCGAGTGCCGCCAGCGCATGCAGAACGCCGAGCCGCCGTGTCACCTCCTCGAAGCTGCCGGCGGCGATCGCACGCACGAAAACAGCCTCCGGAAGCCCGTCGAGGCCGGGAAAAGAAAGCCCCCCGGGGGTGAAGGCGACCTCGCGCAACGAGACGAAGACGGGCGCCATGTCGAGGGCGAGAAAGGCCGCGTGCAGGCGCCGCGCGTGCCAATCGATGCGGTCGATGGCGATGGCGATGCGTTTCATCGCCGACTCCTGTAGGCTTGCGCCGATGATCGACCCATCGTCTCCTCCGCGGACGAAAACCGACGCCTTGATACGCATGCCGGGTTCAGAAGACGAGCCCGTTCCGGTCTGGGATTTGGCCCTCCGCCTCGGCCATTGGGCGAGCGCGATCCTGGTCGCGGCCTGCTACGCGACCTCGCGGCTCAACTGGATGGGCTTGCATGTCTGGCTCGGCGAAGCACTTCTCGCCCTCGTCCTGTTCCGCCTGCTCTGGGGGATATGGGGCAGCGAGAACGCCAGATTGAGCGCCTTTCTCGCCTCACCGCGGGCGGCTTTGCGCCATCTCGGGACATTGTTCATCCGCGAGCCCGACCGCTTCCCCGGCCATAATCCGGCCGGCGGCTGGATGGTGGTATCGCTGCTCGCGCTCCTGCTCGGCGAGACGCTGAGCGGGATCTATGTCAATAACGACGTCGCCAATGAAAGCGGGCTTACCGAATACGTCCCGGCCGTGATCGCCAATGCCATCACCGATCTCCACCTCCTCCTGTGGTGGGCGCTCGTCGCCGCGATCTCGCTCCATCTGCTGGCGATCGCCGCTTATGCCGCGCTCAAGGGGCAGAATTTGTTGCGCCCGATGCTCACGGGGCGCAAATGCCTGCCAGCCGCCATTCCACCCCCCAAGCTCGCGCCACGCCGCCGCGCCGCCGCTCTCCTCGCTCTTGCCATCGCGGCGGCGCTTGCGCTCGGGCAGGTGCTTTGAGAGAGTAACCCTTCGAATTTTCTTGCAAGAACGGAATTTCTTTCGTTTTTTTCACATCTCCCTGGTGGCCATGAAACCCGCATCACTCCCCCTCGTCCAGACCGCCATTTCGCCGACGAAAACCGCATCGCCGCGCCGGATATTCTGGGCGACGTGGTTCGGCTGGATGCTCGATGGCTTCGATTCCTCGATGTACGGCTATCTTCTGGTCGCAGCCCTCAGCGACCTTCTGCCGCGGAGCGGGCTTGCCGCGAGCCGCGCCAATATCGCGCTCTATGGCGGGCTGCTGTTCTCGCTGTTCATGCTCGGCTGGGCGTGTTCGATGGTCTGGGGGTGGGCTGCGGACCGCGTCGGGCGGGTGCGGGTGATGTGCTGGACGGTGCTCGTCTATTCCGTGTTCACGGCGCTCTCAGGGCTTGCGAACGGGATCGCGATGTTCGCCATCTTCCGCTTCCTCGCCGGATTCGGGATCGGCGGCGAATGGGCGGCGGGGACGCCGCTTCTGCACGAATCGGTGCCCGAGACCATGCGCGTGCGGCTTGCCGGATGGCTGCACACGGCAACGCCGACCGGGCTTTTCCTCGCCGCTCTCGTCTCTCTCCTCGCCGCCAATACGCTCGGCTGGCGGGGGATGTTCATGCTCGGCCTCCTGCCGGCGCTGCTCACCCTTTATCTGCGGCGAAACGTCCCCGAGCCCGACCACAAAAAACTGCCCCATGGGAAAGTAGCGGGCGCGGGGCGGTTTTCGAGCCTGTTCGAAAAAGGCCGGGCGCGCACCACCTGGTCGGCGGCGCTGATGATGACCTGCATCATTTTCGGCCTCTGGTCCTCCAATTTCTGGGCGCCGACGGTGGTGATCACGCGGCTTACGGCAAGCGGCGCGAGTGCTGCCCACGCGCAGGCGATGGGCGCGCTCTCCGGTCTCATCACCAATCTCGGAACGCTCGCCGGCTGTTTTCTCATGCCCTGGATCACCGCCTTCATCGGGGGACGGCGGGGGACGGCCTTGCTGTTTTTCCTCGGCGCGATGGCAAGCGTGATCGCATCCTATTACGTCGCGATCACGCGGCTCGATGATCTTCGCCTGTTCATGACGCTGTTGCCGATCCTCGGGTTTTTCACCAACGGCGTCTTCGCGCTCTATACGATCTGGCTCCCGGAGATGTTTCCAACGGCCCTCCGCGGTGCCGGCGCCGGGTTCGCGTTCAGTTTCGGCCGCCTCTTCGGCGCCGCCGGGCCGGCGCTGATCGGGATCATAAGCGCGCTGATCGGAAGCTACCCGCTCACCATCAGCGCGCTCTCGCTGATCTACGTCCTTGGCCTGCCCTTCATCCTTCTCGCCCCCGAAACCGCGAACCGGCCGCTCGCGGCGTAAGCGACATCCCGCCCTGGTTTTGGCTCACACCGTCCGCCCGCCATCGACCGGCAATTCGACCCCGGTGATCAGCGAGGCGTCGTCAGAGGCGAGAAACACGGCGGCATGCGCGATGTCGCTCGCCTTCGACATGCGGCCGAGGGGGATGGTCGCGAGGAATTTGGCCCGATTCTCCGGTGTATCCGGCATGCCCATGAAGGCTTCGAGAAGCCCGGTCTCGCCCATCACCGGGCAGATCGCGTTCACCCGGATTTTCCACGGCGCGAGTTCGACGGCGAGGGATTTGGAGAGAAGATTGACCGCCCCTTTCGAGGAATTGTACCAAGTAAGCCCCGGCCGCGGCCGGATGCCAGCGGTCGAGCCGATATTGAGGATGACGCCGCCGCCGGCATCGCGCATCGGCGGCACGGCCGCGCGCACGAAATGGAAAATCGATTTGACGTTGACGCGGTAGATGCGATCGAATTCCTCCTCCGTCACCTCGAGGAGCGGCTTGTTGCGATGGGTGGTGCCGGCGTTGTTGACGAGGATGGTCGGCGTGCCGAAAGCCGCCGTGGTTTCGGCCATCACGCGTGCGACATCATCGCCATTGCCGACATCCGCCGCGACCGCGAGTGCTGCTTTCCCGAGCCGCGCCGCGACCGCCCGTGCCGCGTCGGCACGGATATCGACGATGGCGACCCGCGCCCCCTCGGCCACGAAATATTCCGCGATGCCCTCGCCGAAGCCGCCGCCGGCGCCGGTGACGATCGCGATTTTGCCCGCAAGACGCCCTGATTTTTCCACCATGTTCCACTCCTCTCCGTTATTGCTTCACCGCTCAGGCCGCCCCCTTCCTCAAGACGCCGGGCAGCGCACCAGCGGGTTGGGAAAATCCTCGCAGCCGGGAAAGGTGATTTCATTTTCACCGTGGCGCTCGACATGGAGGAGATCGGGGCTTTCGCAGCCGAAACCGGCAAGGCCCGCCCCCCCCGGCTGGCCGCCGGAAAGCCCGAGCAGCCCGCCGCCATTATCAGCGGGCGCCGGCGCGCTCGGCTCGAAGCGGAATTCAAAGCCGCTTTCGGTCGCCCGCACGGTCGCCACCAGATGCTGCTCATAGGTCGGCTCGGTGAGCGTACTGCGCAGCACGACATCGCGGGTAAAAATTACCGTCGGCTGCGCAAGACAGGTTGCCGCGGTGATTTGCGAGGGGGCGGGAAACGTGCCGCCGGTCCAGACCCCGAACAGCCAGGCCTGCGGCGGCTCGGTATTCTGCGCCCGCGCCGGCGCGAGGGCGGCGAGCAGACTGGTCGCGGCGAGCAGATGAATAACGGGGCGGCGCATCTTTCCTCCCATGTCCCGATCAGCGTATGGCATGACATTAACGGCCAAACCCGCCGCGACGCCAGCCCATCGGGGCCGATCACGCGCCCTCGGGCGGGCCGAAGCGCCCGAAGCGCCAGGCGAGGATGGGCAGAACCAGAAGATTGAGCGCCATCGAACTCACCAGCCCGCCGAGAATGACCAGCGCCATCGGCCCTTCGATCTCGCGCCCGGGATCGCCCATGCCGAACACCAGCGGCGAGAGGCCGAGCGCCGTCACCAGCGACGTCATGACGATCGGCGCCAAGCGATCGCCGGCGCCGCGGAGCGCCACCGCCGCCCCCCAGGGCCGGTGATCGACGCTGACCAGATGCTCGTAATGCGAAATCATCATGATCGCGTTGCGGAGCGTGATGCCGAACAGGGTGACGAAGCCGACGGTCGCGCCGAGCGTCAAAACGCCGCCCGAGGCGAACACGGCGAGCACGCCGCCGACCAGGGCGAAGGGCAGGTTGGCGAGGATCAGCAAAAGATTGCGCGCATTCTGCGTCACCACCCAGAGCAGCGCGATGACCCCGATCCCGGCGAGCCCGGCGCGGAGCACGAGATCGCGCGTCGCCCGTGCCTCGGCGACCGCGGTGCCGGAATATTCGAGATAGGTGCCGGGCGGAAGTTTCACCTCGGCGGCGAGGCGGGCGCGGATGGCGCCGAGAGCCCCCTCGGCATCGCGCGCGGTGATGGTCGCGGTTACCGTCTGCACCCGCCGCGCGCCGATATGCTGTAGTGCGGCACGGCCCTCGCGCTCGAAAACATCGGCGATGTCGCCGAGCGCAACCTCCGTTCCATCCCCGGCGCGAAGCAGGAGTGCCCGAAGTGCTGCGAGATCGTGCCGGAGATCGGGCTTGAGCAGGACGACGATCGGGCGAACCAGACTCCCCTCGGCGACCGCGCCCACCGTCTCGCCCTGATAGGCCGTGGCAATGGCGTCGCTCACTTCGCCTGCGCTAAGCCCGGCGCGGCGGAGATCGGCGGGACGGAGGCGAATGGCGATCTCGGGGGCGCCGGGCGGGGCCTGCACCGTCACATCGGCAAGTCCCGGCATGGCGCCGAGTTCATGCGCGATCGCCGCCCCTGCCTGATCGAGGGCGTCGAGATCATGGCCAAAAACATTGATCACCAGCGGCGCGGTATAGCCCGAGAGCGTCTCGTCGATGCGCTCGGTGAGAAAGGAGCTGATCGCGAAACTGATGCCGGTGAACCGGGCAAGGCTCGCGCGGAGATCGGCATTCGCCTTGGCCGCCTCGGCGCTGGAGAGGCCGGGGCGGAGATCGACATCGAATTCGCTATATTCCGGCCCCCAGGTATCCTCCGACAATTCCGCCCGCCCGACCCGCTGCGAAACCACCCGAACCATGGGCAAGGCGGCGATGGCGCGGCTGATCAGGCGGCCCTCGCGCAGCGATTCGGTGATCGAGGTGCCAGGCACCGTCGCGACATGGGCGACGAGATGGCCCTCGTTGAGTTCGGGCAGGAATGCTCCGGCAAAAAAGGGCAGCGCCGCGCAGCCGGCGATGGTCGCCATGAGCGTCGCCGCGACCACGCCGCCGGCATGGCGCATGGCGACGACGAGGGCGCGCTCGTAGCGGCGGCGGAGAAAGCGGATCACCGGCGGCTCGGCCCGGGTCTCTTTTCGCCGCACCAACAGCAGCATGGCGAGCGCCGGGGTGACGGTGAGCGCGATCAGGAGGGAGGCGAGAATGGCGAGGATGTAGGCGAGGCCAAGGGGCGCGAAAAACCGCCCGGCGAGGCCCGGCAGGGCGAGAATGGGCAAGAACACCAGAACGACGATGAACGTCGCATGCACGACGGCGCCACGCACTTCGAGCGAGGCCGCGAGCACGACCGATGCCGGCGGGCGCGGCGCGGGCGCGCTCCGGTTCTCGCGCAGCCGGCGGGTGATGTTCTCGACATCGATCACCGCGTCGTCCACCACCTCGCCGATGGCGATGGCGAGCCCGCCGAGCGTCATGGTGTTGAGCGAAACGCCGAGTTTTTGCAGCACCAGGACCGCGGCCAGGAGCGAAAGCGGGATGGCGAGGCAGGAGATGGCGGCGGTGCGAAGATCGAACAGGAACAAAAACAAGACCACGATCACGAGGACGCCGCCGAGCACCAGGGAGGCGCCGACATTGCCGATCGCGGTGCGGATGAAATCGGCCGGGCGGAAGAGATCGTCGTGAAGCGTGATGCCCCGCGCCGCGAGATCGGCGCGCAGCCCGACGATCGCGCGCAACACCCGCTCGGTCACCTCGACGGTGTTCGCGCCGTATTGCGCCGATACCACGATGACGACCCCGGGCTCGCCCATCACGCTCGCCGCACCGAACGGCGGCAGAGATGCGAGACGGATATCGGCGACATCGCCGAGCGTGACGCGCCCCGCCGCCCCCCGCGCCACCAGCCTTCCGGCAAGCTCCGCCGCGTTCGTGGTCTGGGCCCGGATATCGAGCACCAGGCGCTGATTGGGTGTCTCGATGAACCCCGCCCCGCGCAGCGCGCTCGCCCGCCGCGCCGCCGCGAGCACCTCGTCGAGGCCGAGATCGAAGCGCGCGAGCCGCGCAGGGTCGATGCCGATACTCAGTGCCGCGACATCGCCGCCAAAAACGGCGGCGTTGGCGACGCCGGGAACGGCGAGGAGGCGCGGGCGGAGCGTCCCGTCGGCGGCGTCGCGGAGATCGATCTGGCTCACCCCCGCCCGCCCCGGCGTGAGGCCGAGAATGAGCACGGTCGAGGTCGAGGAGGCGAGCGGGGCGAGGGTCGGCGGAGGCACGCCGGGCGGCAGACGCCGCACCGCGCTCGCCAGCCGCTCGGCGACGATTTCGCGGTCGCGGTAGAGATCGCTCGTCTCGCCGAACAGCACGGTCACGACCGAAAGCCCCTGGATCGAGGTCGAGCGCAGCGCCTCCACCCCGGGTGCCCCGCCGAGCGCATCCTCGATCGGCTGTGTCACCAGGGTTTCCACCTGCTCAGGCGACAGCCCCGGCGCTTCGGTCTGGAGCACGACCTCATGGGGGGCGAATTCGGGAAACACATCGTAGCTGAGCCGCGGCAGGGTATAGGCGCCATACGCCAGAAGTGTCAGGCAGAGCGCGGTGATGACGCCGCGAAACCGAATGGCGAAGGCGATCAGAGCCGCCTGCAGCCCGCGCGGCGCGTGCGGGGTCACGGGTCGCTATCCCCCTCCCCGAGCTGGATCTGGCTCCTGAATTCTTCGGAAAACAGCGCGGCAGCACCACTTCCGACGACGGTGAGCGGCGCGTTGCCGGCTTGGGCCGGGATGATGAAGCCACCCCCTGGCGCCGGCTCGTCGGTGTCGATCGCGAGGCGGGCAAAACGCCCGGGCGCGATCTCGCGATAGACCCAGGCCCGCCCCTGCCACCACAGCACCGCCTCGGCCGGCACGCGAAGGGCTGCCGGGCGCATGGGGCCGGGCAGCGTGACCGCGAGATTCATGCCGGCCAAAGCCCCGCGCCCGCAGCGCGCGGCATAGAGGAGAAGCGGCGCCTGGCTGCGCGGATCGACGCGGGAAAGGCGCGAGACCAGACCAAACTCGATTTGCGCCCCCTCCCCTTCCCCGGCCAGTGTCGCATAGGCTTTGGCCGGCGGGTTGCGCGACGCCTCCGCCGGCGCGTGAGGCGGCTCCCCGACCGCGAGCAGACATTCCTCGCCCCGCGCAAGGGATTGCGCGAACGAGCCGGCGGCGATGAGATCGGGGCCAAGCACCGGCCCCCATTGGCTCGACGCCGCGGCAGCGAGCAGGCGGAGATCGGCCTCACGCCCGGCCCGCGTGGCCGCCGCCGCGCGGTCATTCGCCGCCGCTGCCTCCAGTGCCGCCGCCGAGACGTTATGCTGATCGCGAAACAGAACCTGGTCACGCCGGTGCTCCGCCGCCGCCGCGTCCGCTCGCGCTTCCGCCTCGTCACGCGCCGCCCGCGCGGCGGCCGCGCGCTGCATGAGATCGGCGAGCGGCGCGGGGTCGAGGACGGTCGCGAAGCTTGCCATCATCATCGGTTGCGGCGCCGGTTTCAGGGTCAGAAGAGCGATCCCGCTCGCCGCCGCCGCCGCCGTATCGAGCGCGATCACCGGCTCCCCACCCGGCGCCGGCGCCGGTGCCACCGGTTTGGGCCGGGCGGCGGCCGCGTCATCGTCATCGCCGCCGCGATTGGCGAGATAGAGCGCGATCAGCCCGGCGGCGGCGGCCGCGATGAGAAGGGTTGCGAGCGCGGCGAGCAGCCGCCGGCGCCAGGCGCTGGTCCGGCGTCCGGTCATGGATGGGCGGGAAGTGCTGCGCCGGCGAATTCGGCGCGGGGCGGCGGCGCGAGATCCGGGAGCGTGGCCCCGGGGTCGAACAGCGGCTGGCGGAGCGCGTCCTCCAATTCGCCGATCGCGGCCAATTCGGCGACGCGGGCATCGAGCCAGGAGAGCCGGGCATGGGCCTCGTCGACCTCGCCGGCCAGCGCCGTCGGCTGATCGGCGGCGCCGGCGCGAAAGGCGCGCGCGATCTCGCCGGCCCGCGCCGCTTCGAGGGCCAGCAACGCATCGGCTGCGTGCAGCCCGGCCTCGGCCGCGCGGTAATCCGCCCCGGCCTGATCGAGCGCGGCGATGATACGCGCCTCAAGCGCCAGAAACCGCGCCGCCTCCTGATTGCGCCGCGCCAGCGCTTCGCCGATCCGCCCCTGGTTCTGATTGAGGATCGGGAGATCGAACCCCGGCGCGATGGCGTAGGTATTGATCCCCTGATACCAGTTATAGCCGGGGCTGAGGGTGAGATTGGGGTATCGGTTGGCGATCTCCGCGCGGAGGGCCGCATCCGCCGCCGCATAGCTCGCAAGCCCGGCCTTAACGTCGCTCCGGCCGAGGAGTGCTGCGCGCCGGAGCCGCCCCTCGACGCCTCCCCCTTGGGCCTCCCCCTCGGCATCGCCCGGGGCGAGATCGGCGGCCAGCACCGGGGGATGGGCGATGCGGTCGAAATCGAGTGCGACACCCGACAATGCGGCGAGCGGAATGCCGATTGCCGCCGCGAGCTTGGCTTCGGCGAGCGCTTCCGCCCGCGCGGCATCGCTCATCGCGCTCGCGACGTTCATGACGCCGATGCGAACGGCACTCACCTCGGCCGCGTCCGCGGCCCCCGCGGCGAGGCGCGCCTCTTGGGCGGCGACGAGCCGGCGCGCCGGCGCCGCCTCGGCGGCGAGAAGGGCGGCCCGCTCGCGCGCCGTCCACAACGCCAGCAGGGCATCACGCACCCCGCTCCTCACCTGCCAGCCGGCGGTGATGAGATCCTGCCGCGCCGCATCGGCGAGCGCGGTTGCGTTGGCGATGCGCTCGCTGCGCTTGCTCCCGGTTTCGATCACGGCATTGACGACGGCGCCGAACAGAAATGGCGGCGGGACGAGTGCGACACTCGGGTTGGGCCGCTCCGCCGCCGTCACCTTGCCGGCTTCGGCGACAGCGAGCGCGCTTCGCGCGACATCGAGATCGGGGTGGAAATAAAGCGCGGCCAGCGTCAGGCGGCGGAGCGTCCAGGATGGCGGGCCGGCTGATGGCGCGACGGCGCCCGGTTCGAGACGTTCGGCGGCGCTGATGAAAGCGAGGAGCCGCGGATCATCGAGCCGGCGCCCCTCCAGCGCGGTCGCCGCGGCATCGGGTGAGAGCGCCTGGGACGACGGCGCGCGCGCGCAACCGCCGGCCGAAGCGGCGAAAACGGCGAGAACGGCACCGCAGGCCGCAGCCACGGGGCGCGGGCATTTTCGTGCTCGCATGTGCGGTCCTCGACTTCCCCCGATAGGTTTTACGGCGCGCTTCGGCAAAGATTGCCGGCATCTGCAAAAATTGCCGAAAGCGACCAACCCCGTCAAGCGCCGCGCCGGCCGCGAAACCCGCCCGGCCAGAATTGGGCGTCCCCGCGTTTTCGCCCGTGCGGGGATTTTTGCTCTATTCGGCGTCCGGCTGGCGTTCCGGTGCCGCGGATGCGAAAGCGGGATGGACGGCGGCGGCGGCCTCGGCGGCAAGCAGGCGCGGATACGGCGCGAGATCGACGCCGAAGCGCCGCGCATTGAAAAGCTGCGGCACCAGGCAGATTTCCGCCAGCGTCGGCGCGGCCGCGAACAAAAACGGCCCTGCCGCCCCAGCCACCAGCGCCTCGCATGCCTGCAAGCCATCGGCGATCGTCTCGCGCGCCCAACCGGTCACCTCCTCCTCCGCCAGACCATGGACACGGAGCCGGTTGAGCACGCGCAAATTCTGCACCGGATGGATGTCGCAGGCGATGGCGAGCGCAAAGGCGCGAATGCGGGCGCGCCGTTCGGCGTCTCCGGGAAGGATCGGTGGCTCGGGGCAAGTCTCCTCCAGCCATTCGCAAATCGCGATCGACTGGGTGAGAACGCCGCGGCCGGGCAGTTCCAGCGCCGGCACCAACCCTTGCGGGTTGAGCGCGAGATAGGCGGGCGCGCGCTGCTCGCCATGGCGGAGGTGATGGGCAACGAGACGCACCTCGACCCCTTTCAGCGCGAGCGCGATCCGCACCCGCCAGGCGGCGCCGGAACGGTAATAGCTGTGAAGACGGGGGAGCGCGGTTTCTGTCGTCATGAGCTGGTTCTTCTCCCGGGTTGGGTGGGCTCGCCTTTGAGGCTTTATTCCCCCTCCCCGATCAAGGCCAGAGATCTTCGCGCAACCCGCGAAGCTTCCCTTCGCGCCCGGCGGCGCCTAGGATGCCATCGGTCCCGATCGCCACGTTCAGGAGATGGAGAAAATCATCATGGCCAGCACCAGGAAGCCGGGCGAGACCTCGCCGCTATATTCCTTTGCCGACATGACCATGCCACAACTGCCGGACATGGAGGGGCTGCTCGGCGCCTATCGCCGCAATATCGAGGTCTTCACCACCGCCAACCGCATCGCCATGGAAGGGGCGCAGGCGGTGGGGCGGCGGAATATGGAAATCCTGCAGCAGACCATGACCGAAATGAGCGAGGCGATGACGCTGTTGAGCGCGCTCGACCACCCTTCCCAGCGCGCGGCGAAACAGACCGAACTCGCGCGCCGCGCCTATGAGCGGGCGGTGAGCAACGCAAAAGAGCTGAGTGAGCTGATCCAACGCGCCAATGGCGAGGCAGTGGAAATCCTCAACCAGCGCTTCATGGAGGCAATGGAAGAGATTCGCGCGCTGATGGAGAAAGCCGGCGGCGGGCGCTGAACGCGCCGCGTCCGGCCTCTTGACGGCGAGGAGGCTTGCCCGGAGAGTGCGCCCGCAGCGCTGCGCGCGCAACCAATCGGGAGGAACTGACCATGATGCCGCGCTTGACCCGCCGCCGCGCGCTTGGCGCGGCCATGCTCGCCATGCCCGCTCTCTTGCGGAGCGCCCGCGCGGATGCGGCGATCCGGCTCCGCTGCTCGCTCGACACCGCCCCCTCGCACGGGCGCAACAAATCGATCGCCGCCTATCTGCAGAAGCTGGAAGCGGCCTCGAACGGGCGGATCAAAACCGAATTTTTCCAGAGCGGCCAGCTCTTCTCCGATCTCGACGTCACGAAGGCGCTCATCCAGGGGCAGGTGGAAATGGCTTGCCCCGGCACCTGGACGATGACCGGGTTCATCCCCGATTGCGATCTCTTCCAGCTTCCAGCGCTTTACGGCCAGCCCTTCGACGTCACTCATAAAGTGGTCGATGGCCGGGCCGGCGCGATGGTCAACGGCGAAATCGACAAGCGCCTCAAAAGCCACGTCCTCGGCCCCTGGCTCGATCTCGGCTATCAGAATTGGTACACCTCGTCGTCGCACAAGCTCACCCAGTACGACGATCTCAAGGGCCTCAAAATCCGCAATTCCGGCGGCGCCGGGCAGGCCTGGCGGGCGCGCTTCTTCGACGCCATCCCCAACACCACGGCCTGGCCCAACGTGCCGCTCGCCCTCTCGCAAGGCACGTTCGATGGTCTCGTCAGCACCGATGAGAGCGTCGCCAGCGCCCAGCTCTGGGAGGCGGGGGTGAAATACGTCCTCGCCGATCACCAGTTCGTCGGCGAATACATCCCGATCCTCGCCAA
>JAKAQU010000017.1 GCA_021819535.1 Pseudomonadota bacterium
ATCCATGCGGAATTCCGGCATATGGTATTGCGGCGTATTGGGCATCGGGATCGCGCTGCCGAAGCCAGAATTGACGCCCGCGGTCTCATCGTGGTTGCGATAAATTGACGCCGCTTCGACATAGCCGCCGAGCGAGATGCTGAGCCCGCCGACGCGGAACGAATAGCCCGGCGCCATCTGGGTCAGGATCGCCGGGCTCGCCGAGGAGAGCGAATCGGCACCAGGCGGCGGCGGCACCTCGGTGATCGGCACCTGGTCGGAAAACGCCGGCGGCGGCACCGGGTTGACGGTGGTGCCGCCGGCGGGCGGCGGCGCGATATTCGGCGGCACCGTCTGCGGCACCAAGGGCGCCGTTCCTTGCGCTTGCAGGCCGGAAGCGGCGGCCCCGGCCGCGGCACCCCCGACCGCAACCGCCGTGCCGACGCCGCCGCCCGGGGCGAGGGCGACATTGCTCGGCGCCGCTGCCTCGGCCGCCTTCGCCTTGGCCGCCGCGTCGGCCTTCGCCTTGGCCTCGGCGGCGAGTTCCTTGCGTAGCTGCTTCAGTTGTTTTTGCAGATCCTGGATCTGCCGCTCGACAGCATCCAGGCCATCATCACTGGCCTGCTGCGCATGGGCGGGGAGGGCGGCGAGGCCGCCGGTGGCGAGGGCGGTCGCGAGAACAAACGAAAGGCGCCGGGAGGGGCGCCGGAGAGAAACCGTCTTCCAAGGCATGGGAGGGTCCGTTTCGCAGAGGTTGCGACCCGGGGCTGCCGGGCCTAGAGCGTGCGAACCTTAGCTTCGTTGCCTCGCGGTTTCGTGATAAATTTGAAGAAATTTTTATGACAAAGATATGACAGATAGCTATTTTATATAACTATCTCGCCTCGCCACGGCGGCGCGTGTTGGGATCGAGGCGATCCGTGGCGGCCGGAGGGCGCAGGCCTCCAGCCCCGCATTTCGGAGCGGTTTCCAAAGGCATTGCCTTTGGTGGGGTTGCAGGGGCAAAGCCCTTGCCCTGATCACTGATAGAACGTCTTTATTTTTGGTAATTATCCCCTTGACGCAGGTATGCGCTTTACAGGCGGACGGTACAGATAATTCATCTCCAGGCATTGGAACTTATCGAGAACTTTTACGGGTTGAGGCCACAGATACATATTGCGTTTACGGTGTGGCCGTGCTAACAGCCCTGCATGAGCGATGATCCCGTCTATCAGAACGCGATTAAGAGGTTGGCCGAGGCTGAGGCTGCCGTCAAAAAATGGCGTGATTTCATTGAAACCTACAATGAGATCGCCGGCGATGCGCGTGGCGCTCATGTCAAAGTTACGTCTGCTGTTCCTTTTGTCGCGGGCTCTCGCGCCGCCCGGCTGCGTGACCTTATTGACGCCGTATCAGAAGGCAGCCCGAAAGTCGCGGAAACGGAAAAACTTGCTCTTGAAATACTGAAAGAGGCTAAATTTCCAGTTCCTACGATCGGCATCCTCAACGAATTGCAGAACCGTGGTGTTGAAATTCCGGGGAAAGACCCTCGCGCAACGCTACATACGCGTCTCTCCAGGTCTCAAAAAGTCTTTTTCAAAGATGGGGGGTGGCATATCTCAGCCGAGGTAGCAGCGCCATCTGAACAAACAGAAGCGGCACCACCCGGTGAAGGAGGTGCCGCTTAAGTTTGGATACGTGGTCGAGCGGTCTAAGACACCGGACTTCCACTCCGGCGTACGTACTCAGAATACGTACCGTAGGTTCGAATCCTACCGTATCCGTGCCTATCCGCAAGGGGGCGAAACTTTGACGAGCAAAGCCCCAGCGGTTTTCCGCAACCACCAAATCCGGCCAAGCCGGAAAAGGAGATCGCAATGGGTGCCGTCTTATTAACTCACTAGGGCTGATGCTCTAGTTATGCTATCATCCGGCTCGAACGACCGTGGGCGAAAGCTCACGGCGTCCTGCATTGGATAGCATAAAATGGACGATTCAGTCAAGAGAATCGGCAGATTAACGCTCTCGGAAGCCGTAAAAAGCGGACGATTAGACGCGTTTATAGATCAGGAAGAACTACGCGGCGTGCCAGATTGTGATGCGTATGTATTTACAGCCGCTGTAGAGCGGCTTGCTAAAGCACCCCAATCAGAAGATCAAGCATCGCGTTCTCCATGTGACGATGGTTCGACCGAAAAGTGAACTCGCCCAGGTAACGCTCCATGTGCTTGCCAGAAATGTGAATGTGGGTCGAACGTACAGAGGCTTTGAACAGCCGCCAGAAGCCTTCGACCGAGTTGGTTGAAAACTTCACGCCATTCTCAGTTTTCGCCCACTGTTTGGCACCGTGCTTTACGGCACCATGCGTATAGCCTGCGCCCTTCAATAAATTGTAGGAAATAAGCTCATCGGTCGAAACGGTTGAGCCTTCCTCAACATTACGCAGAACCACATTGCGCAGTGTGGCAGTCTGAATGTTCGGGATGACCTCGGCAATCATCTTGCCGCCACGCTCTTTCAGACCCATCACGATGGTTTTGCCAGCAGCGCCACGGCCACGCTTGCCGGGACGATAGCCACCAACATAAGCTTCATCAATTTCGACATGGCCTTGCAGCATCTCAAGGCCGTTCGCCTTGCCCATCAGGTCACGAATTTGCTGGCCCATCCGATATGCGGTTTTGTAGGTGACGCCCAGCGTCCGCTCCAGTTCTTTGCCACTCACGCCATGGCGCGTGGCGATGAACAGATACATCGCGTAGAACCACAGTTGCAGCGACGTCCGGCTATCCTGAAAGATGGTGCCAGCACACGGATACAGATGGTCACCGCAACGAGAGCAGGAGTAAGCCTTGCGGCTTTCCAGGCGGTGGAACGTAGCGTCCTGGTTGCACTTCCGGCATACGTGACGAAGGCCATACCGAACGCTCATGACGTGCTCTAGGCAAGCATCATCCGAGGGGAACTTTTCGAAGAACTGACGGACTGTGAGTTTGCTTGCCACACGCCATTAGTAGAACAAACTGCTTACGTGCGTCAAGGGGATAATCACCTTATTTTTTGTGCCCTTACGGAAGGGGGGGCACGTCGCTTTCCGGCGGCACGGGGACACGCGCGATGTTGAGCGTCATCGACACGGCGACGTAATAGCCGAGCGTGCCGATGAGATCGACGATGCCGCGCTCGCCAAAGCGCGCCCGCAGGCGTGCGAAAAGCGCATCCGGGACATCGTGCGTCTCCAGCAATGCGCGAGCGAAATCATGCACCATCGCCTCGTCTTCGCTCATGCCCTCAGGCCGGCGGCGATGGGCGATGGCCTCGGCGATGGCCGGCGCGAGCCCGGCCTTCAGGGCGAGCTGATAATGCGCGTACCATTCGAAGGCGGCCGACCAGTGACGCGCGACGATGAGGATCGCGAGTTCATTGAGTGCCGCCGGCAGCGATGTCCGGAAGCGCGCATATTCGCCGACCTTTTGTAGCCGCGCGGCGAGATCGGGGCTTCTGAGCCAGGCGTTGAACGGCCCCGGCATGCCGCCGCGCGGGCCGGAGACGATCTCCTCGGCCACGCGCCGCTGCTCTTCGGTCCACGCCGCGGGATCAAGCGGCGGCAGTCGCTCCGTGGTGGGGGCGAGGGCAGTCATGGCGTTTCTCCTAGAGGTGGTTTTCGAGGTCGTTTCCGAGATGGTTTTCAGCCCATACCCGGCCCGCGATCGGCGGCAAAGCGCACCGCCTCCTCGGCAGCGCGGAACAGGGCGCGGGCCTTCTGGCGTGTCTCCTCATATTCCGCCTCGGGGTTGGAATCGGCGACCACGCCGCAGCCGGCCTGGACATGCATCACCCCGTCCTTGACCACGGCGGTGCGGAGACCGATGCAGGTATCCATGGTGCCATTGGCGGCGAAATAGCCGATGCAGCCGGCATAGATGCCGCGCCGCACGGTCTCCAACTCGTCGATGATCTCCATCGCCCGCACCTTGGGCGCCCCGGTGAGTGTGCCGGCGGGAAAGCCGCCGACCAGCGCGTCCACGGCATCGAGCCCGGCGCGAAGCTTCCCCTGCACATCCGACATGATGTGCATGACATGGCTGAAGCGCTCGATCGAGAAGCTTTCGGTGACGCGCACCGAGCCGATTTCGGCGACCCGCCCGACATCGTTGCGGCCGAGATCGAGCAGCATCAGATGCTCGGCGCGCTCTTTCGGGTCGGCGAGCAGTTCGGCCTCCAGCGCCTGATCCTCCTCGTGCGTCGCCCCACGGCGGCGCGTTCCGGCGAGCGGGCGGATGGTGACGATGCCATCGCGGAGGCGGACCAGGATTTCGGGGCTGGAGCCGACGATGGCGAAGCCGCCGAAATCGAGGAAAAACAGGAACGGCGCCGGGTTGATGCGCCGGAGCGCGCGGTAGAGCGCGAATGGCGGGAGCGCGAACGGGGCGGAAAAGCGTTGGCTGGGGACGATCTGAAAGGCGTCGCCGGCGAAAATATATTCTTTCGCCCGCAAAACGGCGGCCATGAACTCGGCCTTGGTGAAGTTGGAGGAGGGCTCGGCCATCGGTGGCAGCGAAACCGGTGGTGGCGCCGCCGGCAGTGGCCGCGCGAGCGCCGCCCGGGCCTCGGCAAGCCTCGCTTCGGCGGCGGCGAAGGCGGCTTGCGCGGACATCGAGGGTTGCGGATAGACGGGGGCAATGAGCGCGAGTTCGTCTTTCACGTTATCGAAAATGGCGAACAGCGTCGGGCGCACCAGGATTGACTCGGGAAGGGCGAGCGGATCGGGTGGCGGGTTCGGGAGCTTTTCCATCAACCGCACCATCTCGTAGCCGAGATAGCCGACGAGCCCGCCCGCCATCGGTGGCAGGCTCTCCGGCACGTCGAGCCGGGTCTCGTCGATCACCGCGCGGAGGCTCGCGAGCGGCGGTTGCGGGTCGGGCGCGAAAGCGTGCGGCGCGGCCAGGGCGTTGCGGTTGATCTCGGCGCGGCCATCGCGGCAGCGCCAGATCAGGTCGGGATCGAGCCCGATGATCGAATAGCGCCCGCGCGCGGCACCGCCCTCGATGCTTTCGAGGAGAAAGGCATTGGGCTTGCCCTCTGCGAGCTTCAGGAAAGCGGCGACCGGGGTTTCGAGATCGGCAACCCCGCGCCAGGCGATGAGCGCTCCGCGGCCGCTGGTGTAAGTTTCGCGGAAAGCGTCAAAACTCGGCGGCAGGGCGGCGTTCATCGCGAATTCCTCTCGCGCGTCGGGAAGGGAGGTCAGGGAGCGGCGATCTGGCTGAGCAGGGTCTGATTGATGGTCGGGTGGGCTTCGCGGCGTACGCTCGCGACAAAAATCTGTTCGATGTCATCGCCGATCCGCTTGGTCATCGAATCGTGGATCTTGGCGTATTCGGCGGCATCGGTCTTGGGGTCGGGGTCGTTCATCTCGGCAAGCACCGCGACCACGAAACTATCGGCGGTCTCGACCATCGTCGGCTCACCCTTTTTCAGAGCGAAAAGCGGCCCGAGCAGCGCCGCCGGCACCCCCTCGGCGCCGGCGAAGCGCTTCACCGCCGGCAGGCGGCGAACCCGCGCGCCGGCCTTGAGCGCCGCATCGGCGAGGCTCTCCCCGCCCTCGACGGCGGAGAGCAGCCCGGCCGCCGTCGCCTCCTGGGCATGGCGTTCGGCGACCTCGATCCAGGCGCGGGTGACATCGGGCTTCACCTCGGCGAAGGGTCTGACTTTCGGTGCGATGACATCCTCGACACTCACGGCGTAATAGGCGCGCGGCGGGGGCGGCTCGGCGGGATTGGGCGCGGCGCCGGCACTGGCCTCGACGACATGCGGCGCCTCGCCCTTTTTCATCTGGAATGCGGTGGTGAGCAGGGCCTTGTCGAGACTGTCGGGGCCGGGCAGGGGGGCTGGCTTGCCATCCGGCGTGGTTCCCGCGGCATCGAGGGTGCCGGTGATGCCGATGGCGCCGAGATCGGCCGGGATGTCATCGAGCCCGCCATTCCCGGCAAGCGCATCTTCGAGCTTGGTCGCGCGGTCATCGAGCTGCTCATTCGCCTTCTGGCGCGCGAGTTCGGCGCGAAGCCGGTCTTTGACCTGCTCGAAGGCCTCGTGGCTCGGGGCGTTGACCTTGACCACGCGGGCGACATACCAGGCAAGATCGGTTTTGATCGGCCCCGTGATCACCCCGGGCTCTGCGGCAAAGATCGTCTTGGCGAGTTCGGGCACCGGAATTTGCGAGGGGGTCGCGGTATCGAGGCTGAGCGTCGATTCGCCAGCCGCTTCGGCGGCTTTGGTCATCTCCGTCCAATCAGCCCCGGCGCGCCAGGTAAGGGCGAGTTTACCCGCCGCCTCTTCCGTCCGCGCCACTACGATTTCGACGGCGCGGGTTTCCGGTTTCGAGAATTCCGCCTGGCGCTGGTCGTAGGCCGCGCGCACCTCGTCATCGGGGATGGTGATCGCCTTGGCGATGGTATCGGCGGAAAGCACCACCGCCTTGATGCGGCGATATTCCGGCGCGCTGAAATCGCCGGGGTGATTTTCGTAATAGCGGAGAAGCTGCGCATCGCTCGGCGCCGGCGGCGGGGGTGCGGCGTTGAAGGGGAGTTCGACCGCATCGGCAGTGCGGGTCTGACCCTGATACAGAAGCACGAGGCGCAGCAATTGCTCGGGCGGGGAGACGCCGGCACGGAGTGCTCCGAGAATTTCCTGCTCGCGCATGTCGCCCCGCAGCATGTCGAGGAAGCGGCTCTCATCGAGGCCGTTTTTCTGCAGCACCATCTCGAATTGGCGGCGATCGAAACTGCCTGCTGGCCCCTGAAAGGCGGGGACCGCGAAGACCGCCTGGCGGAGTGCGGCATCCGGGACGACGATGCCCATCGCCTGGGCCTTGGCGTTCATCGCCGCCTGGGTGACGAGAATCTCCACCGTGCGCAGCGCGACCTCGCGGCGCATTTCCGGGCTTGGCGTCACATCCGCGCCCATCTGGCGCGTCTCGGTCTGCCATTGGCGCTGGAAGGCGCTGGCGACCGTCGGCGCGTCGAGCTTCTGCCCGGCGACGGTCGCAACCGCCGGATCGCCGCCGATCAGCCGCACGACATCACCGACCCCCCAGACCGCGAAGGCGATCACGAGGAGCAGAAACAAGGCCCGGACGAACCAGGAATTGAGATGGTCGCGAAAATTGGCGAGCATGCGCATTATCCTCAGGAGCTTGGGCGGCGCACCATAGAAAAGCCGGGGCATGAAAGCCAGAGGGCGGCGAAAACCCGGGTCGCGGGGGCCGCCTCGCGGCCTCGTGTTGTTCCTCTTGATCTCGGTCAAGGAGGGGACGAGCTAAATCGTGCGACATGCCGCAGCCTGCCCCGAGGAGAAAGATGGACCAGTTCACGCGCCCCCCTCATCCCGCCGCCGCCCCCATCCCCATCCCCGACGGCGAGACCGCGGCGGCGGATCGGTTGCTTGCCGCCGGGCTCGCGCGGCTCACCGGCGGGTTTTCGCCGACCGAGATCGGCTTCGCCTTCCTCGATTGGGCGACAGCGCTCGCTGCCCATCCGCATCGCCGCGTCGAGCTTCTGCGTCTCGGGATGGAGTCGGCGGAAGCTTTCGTGCATGAACTTCTCGGCGATGCGCGCGCGCCTCTTGCGCCTGCGCCGACCGATCATCGCTTCATCGATCCGCGCTGGCAGGAGTTACCCTTCTATGCCTTCCAGCAGGCATTCCTCAGGGTCGAGAATTTCTGGGACGAAGCGACCCGCCCCTTGCGCGGGATGGAGACGGCGAGCCAGCGGATGGTATCCTTCCTCGTCCGCCAATGGCTCGATATCGGCTCGCCTTCCAATTTTCCGCTGTCGAACCCCGAGATCCTCGCGGCGGTGACCAATTCCGGCGGGCGGAATTTCCTCGCCGGTGTCGAGAATTTGCTCGAAGACGCGACCGCCGTCGCAACCGGCCACTCGCGCATGCCGCTCGCCGTCGGGCGCGACATTGCCGCGACCCCGGGCAAGGTGGTCTTGCGCAACGCGCTCATGGAACTGATCCAATACCAGCCGACGACGCGCCGCGTGCGGCCCGAGCCGGTGCTGATCGTGCCGGCCTGGATCATGAAATATTATATTCTCGACCTTTCCGCGCATAATTCGCTGATCCGCTATCTCGTCGGCGAGGGATATACCGTGTTCTGCATCTCCTGGCGCAATCCCGGCGAGGAGGCGCGCGATGTCGGGCTCGATGATTACCGGCGGCTCGGCGTTCTCGCCGCCATCGATGCGATCACCGCGATCGCGGGCGCGCATCCGATCCATGCCTGCGGCTATTGCCTCGGCGGCACGCTGCTCGCGATCGCGGCGGCGGCGATGGCGCGCGATGATGACCAGCGTCTGGCCAGTGTCACCCTGTTCGCGGCCCAGACCGATTTCACCGAGGCCGGCGAATTGCAGCTTTTCATCACCGAGCGGCAATTGGCGTTTCTCGAAGACCTGATGTGGCAGCAAGGGTTTCTCGATAACCGCCAAATGGCGGGAACCTTCCAGCTTTTGCGTTCGCGCGATCTCATCTGGTCGCGCATGGTGCGGGAATATCTGCTCGGCGAGCGCGAGCATCCGAGTGATCTGATGGTCTGGAACGCCGATACCACACGCATGCCCTACCGCATGCACAGCGACTATCTGCGCTGGCTTTTTCTCAACAACGATCTCGCCGAGGGGCGCCTGATCGCCGGCGGCCACCCGGTCGCCGTCGAGAATATCCATGTCCCATTCTTCGTCGTCGGCACCGAGAGCGATCACGTGGCGCCCTGGCGTTCGGTCTATAAAATCCATCTGCTCAACGAGGGCGATATCACGTTTGTTCTGACCTCGGGCGGGCATAATGCCGGCATCGTGAGCGAGCCCGGTCATCCGCATCGCCATTTCCGCCGCCATCGACGCGGCGCCGGCGAGGCTTATCTCGGGCCCGAGGAGTGGGTGGCCAGTGTCGCGCCAGAGGAGGGATCATGGTGGCCGGTTTGGGCGGAATGGCTCGGCCAGCATTCGAGCCCGCCAATCGCGCCGCCGCCGATGGGGGCGGCAAACTATCCCGCGGGCGAAGCCGCGCCCGGCCGTTACGTTCTGGAACCGTGAGAGAAGACGACGATGGACGCCAAAACGCCAATCCATGCCGACGAAATGATCGAGAACCGCACCTTCGCCGAAATCGCCATCGGCGAGAGCGCGAGCATTTCCCGCAAGCTCACCGCCGATGACATCGCGCTCTTCGCCGCCGTCTCGGGCGATCTCAACCCCGCCCATCTCGATCCCAACTATGCCGCGCGCGATCTCTTTCATCACGTGATCGCCCATGGCATGTGGAGCGGCAGCCTGATTTCCGCCGTGCTCGGCACCAAATTGCCGGGGCCGGGCACCATCTATCTTCGCCAGGACATGCGGTTTCTGCGTCCCGTCGCGATCGGCGACGTCATCACCGCGAGCGTTGCCGTGCGCGAGAAATCGGGGCGCGATCATCTCGTGCTCGATTGCCACTGTATCAATCAGAACGGTGAGGAGGTTTTGGCTGGCACCGCCGAGGTCAAGGCGCCGCTCGAGAAAGTCAGCGTCCCGCGCTTGGAACTTCCCGAAATCCGCCTCACCCGGCATGGCCGCTTCCGCGATCTCGTGACGCGCGCCGCAATCGGTGCCGCGCTCCGGACGGCGATCGTCTATCCCTGCGATGCGCTCTCGATCGAGGCCGCTTTCGAAGCGAGCGAAGCGGGGCTGATCACGCCACTTCTGATCGGCCCCAGGGACAAGATCGAGGCCGCGGCGGCGGAAGCCGCCATCGACATCGCGGCGATGACGGTGATCCCCGCCTCCGGCCCGCGCGAGGCGGCCGAAACCGCGTGCCTGATGGTGCGCGAGGGCAAAGCCGATATCCTCATGAAGGGCGCGCTCCACACCGATGAATTGATGCACGCCGTTGTCGATCCCGCGCATGGCATGCAGACCGCGCGGCGGATCAGCCATGTCTACATGATGGACGTTCCCGGCCATGACCGGCCGCTCCTGATCACCGATGCCGCGATCAATATCGCGCCGACGCTCGAGGAAAAGCGCGACATCGTGCAGAACGCGATCGATCTCGCCCACAGCATGGAGATCGCATCGCCGAAGGTCGCCATTCTTTCCGCCGTCGAGACCATCAATCCCAAACTGCGCTCGACGCTCGATGCCGCGGCGCTGTGCAAAATGACCGATCGCGGCCAGATCACCGGCGCCGAAGTGGATGGGCCGCTCGCGTTCGACAACGCCGTCGATGTCGATGCGGCGCGCGAGAAGCATATCGTCTCCACGGTCGCGGGCCGCGCCGATATCCTCGTCGTCCCCGATCTCGAAGCCGGCAACATGCTGGCCAAGCAACTGACTTTCCTTGCCGGCGCCGATGCGGCCGGCGTCGTGCTCGGGGCGCGCGTGCCGATCATCCTCACCAGCCGCGCCGACAGTGCCCGCACCCGCATCGCCTCCGCCGCGGTCGCGGCTCTGCTCGCGCGGCGGCAAGCGCCATCGCGCTGAGACGGGGGAGATTTGACGCCGATCAAGGATGCAACCGGCCATCGGCGCTACAAAACCACCTCGGGCCGCGAGGCATAACCATTCTGCAAGGAGAACATCCATGGCGGACGTTAGCACGCCGCAGACAACGGACCAGCCGAATGCGGATATCTGGGCAAGCTGGAAACAACTCTGGCAGCGCGCCAGCACCATCGCCCCCGGCTATACGCCGGGCAAGGGAAATGGTCTCGCATGGCAGGAGGGCTGGCAACATCTGGCGGAGGCCAATTTGCGCCTCGTGCAGGGGATGGCCGCGCTCTCGCAGCATCAGGTCGCCTTGGCGCAGCATCTCGTTGCCGAGGATTACAACGATCTCACCCGGCTTCGTGACGGCGGCGCCGCGATGCCGTTGCCCGCGCAGCAGGTCGATCTCGCGCGCCGGCGTTTTTACCGCAATCTCACGGCGATGCGCGAACTGAGCGATGAGATGTCGCGATACCTGTTCGATGCCGCCGAGACCGCCTATGGGGGCTGGGCCAAAGCGGTCGCCGCCGAGCTTCCCCGCGACGAGCCGATCCATCAGCATGCGCCGCGCGCCGCTCGCCCGGCGGTGAACTGACAGGCGGCGACGCGCCGGCTTTGCGGCGCGCGGAAAGCGCGGCACAATGCGGGGATGGACTGGCAGGCACCGGCCATCATCCTCGCATTGCAGCCGCATGGTGAGCATGACGCCATCGCCATGCTGCTCAGCGAGGCCGAGGGCTGCCAGCGCGGCCTCGTGCGTGGCGGGCAGGGGCGGCGCCAGGCCGGCCTCTGGCAAAGCGGCAATCTGGTCATGGCGCGCTGGCGCGGGCGGTTGGCCGAGCAACTCGGTCAATTCAGCGCGGAACTGATCCACCCTTCTGCCGCCCTGGTGCTCGATGATCCGCTCCGGCTCGGGGTGTTGGCTGCCGCCTGCGCGCTCGCGGCCGGAGCACTCCCCGAGCGGATGGCGCATCCCCGCATTTTCGCCGGGCTTTCGCGGCTGATGATGGGGCTCGCCTCGCCGGTCGCGGCAACCGTGATCGTCGCCGAACTGGTTCGCGTCGAGGCCGATCTGCTCGCCGAACTCGGCTATGGGCTCGATCTTTCGTCTTGCGCGCTGACCGGGGCGGGCGGTGATCTCGCCTTCGTCTCGCCACGCAGCGGGCGGGCGGTGAGCCGGGGGGCGGCCGGCCCCTGGCACGGGCGGCTTTTGGCGTTGCCGGCGTTTCTCCGCGACCCCGAGGCCGAGATCGATGCCGGCGCGGTTGCCGAGGGGCTGCGTCTGACCGGCCATTTCCTGGCCCGCGAGGTCTTCGGCGCCCACCATCGCCCGCTTCCCGCATCGCGGCTCGCGCTCGAGCGGCGCGTCTTGCGGCTTGCCGCGGCCAAGCCTAGCCAATAAGCGAGATTAGCGAGGAATAGCCGATGTCCGATGTCCTGACCCAAGATCCCCCTCCTGCCGGGCGCATCGCCGATGCCCCGCTCGCCGCGGCACTCGGCGAGCGCTATCTCGCCTATGCGCTCTCCACCATCATGGCGCGCTCGCTTCCCGATGCGCGCGACGGGCTGAAGCCGGTCCATCGCCGCCTGCTCTACGCCATGCACCAGCTTCGCCTCGATCCCGCCGCCGGGTTCAAGAAATGCGCCCGCGTCGTCGGCGACGTGATCGGCAAATTCCATCCCCATGGCGATGCCGCCGTCTATGAAGCGCTGGTGCGCCTCGCTCAGGATTTCGCCGCGCGCTACCCGCTGGTCGAGGGGCAGGGCAATTTCGGCAATATCGACGGCGATAACGCCGCCGCCATGCGTTACACCGAAGCGCGGATGACCGCGGTCGCGGAGAAGCTGCTCGCAGGGATCAGCGAGGATGCGGTCGATTTCCGCCCGACCTATGACGGCGAGGAGGAAGAGCCGGTGGTGCTGCCGGCGGCCTTCCCCAATCTTCTCGCCAATGGCGCGAGCGGCATCGCGGTCGGCATGGCGACCTCCATTCCCCCGCACAACGCCGCCGAAATCTGCGCCGCCGCCGCCCATCTCATCGCCCATCCCGACGCCGCGACCGAGGATCTCCTTCGTCTCCTGCCCGGCCCCGATTTTCCGACCGGCGGCCTTCTCGTCGAGGACGCGGAGACCATCCGTGCCGCCTATGAAAGCGGGCGCGGGAGCCTTCGTCTCCGTGCCCGCTGGGAGGTCGAGCAAGGAAAACACGGCACTTGGCGCGTCGTGGTCACGGAAATTCCCTATCAGACGGCGAAAGCGCGGCTCGTCGAACAGATCGCGGCACTGATCGAGGAGAAAAAACTCCCCCTCCTCGCCGATCTTCGTGATGAGAGCGATGCGACGCTCCGTCTCGTCTTCGAGCCGCGCACGCGGAGCGTCGATCCGGCAATGCTGATGGAGACGCTGTTTCGCGCAACCAGCCTTGAGACTCGCGTCAGCCTCAACATGAACGTCCTCGATGGCGGGCAGACACCGCGCGTGATGGGGCTCAAGGGGCTGCTCCGCGCCTGGCTCGACCATCGCCACGAGGTCTTGACGCGTCGCGCGCGGCATCGCCTCGCCGCGATCGCCCGCCGGATCGAGCTTCTCGATGGCTATCTCGCCGTCTATCTCAACCTCGACGAAGTGATCCATATCATTCGCACCGAGGATGCGCCGCGCGAGCGGCTGATGGCGCGTTTCGATCTGACCGAGACCCAGGCCGAGGCGATCCTCAACATGCGACTTCGCGCCTTGCGCCGTCTGGAAGAGATGGAAATCCGCAAGGAACGCAAGGCGCTCGCCGCCGAGCAGAAAGACATCGAGGCGCTGCTCGCCGACCCCGCCCGGCGCTGGGCGCGGATCGGGGAAGAGGTTGCGGCGATCGGGGCGGAATTCGCCAAAGGGCCGCTCGGCGCGCGGCGCACCCGGATCGAGGCCGCCATGGCGCCGGTCGTGGTGGCCGAGGAGGCGTTCGTCGAGCGCGAGCCGATCACCATCGTGCTTTCCGAAAAAGGCTGGCTCCGCGCCGTGCGCGGCCACATCGCCGATGGGACCGAGCTGAAATTCAAGGAGGGCGACCGGCTGCGCCTCCTGCTTCCCTGCGAAACCACCGATCGCCTGTGCCTGATCGCGACCAATGGCCGCGCCCATACGCTGCGGGCCGCCGATCTGCCGCGCGGTCGCGGCGATGGGCAGCCGGTGCGCCTCCTCGCCGAACTCGGCAACGAGGTCGATGTCGCGACGCTGTTCGTCTGGCGGGAGGGTGGGCGCTATCTGCTGGCCTCCTCTGGCGGGCGCGGCTTCGTCGTGCGTGGCGATGATCTGCTGGCGGAGAAGCGGACCGGCAAACAGGTGCTCAATCTCAAGCCCGGGGAAGAGGCGATGATATGCGCCGAGATCGTCGGCGATCACGTCGCGGTGGCCGGAAAAAATCGTAAATTGCTGGTCTTTCCGCTCGATCAGGTGCCAGAGATGACGCGCGGCTCCGGCGTCATCCTGCAGAAATATCGTGATGGCGGGCTTGCCGATCTCAAACTCTTTGCCCTTGCCGAGGGGCTGAGCTGGCGGCTTGGCGGCAAGATACGGACGGAAACCAATCTCGCCCCCTGGCTCGGCGCGCGCGGCCAAGCCGGGCGAGCGGTGCCGGCCGGGTTTCCGCGTAGTGGAAGGTTTGAATAAGACTTGTTCTTTTTTTGAAAAAAAGAACCAAAAAATTTTTACCTGTTAGGCAGAGCCTGCGGCACTGCCAGCATAAACAAAACAGGACAAAAGTCTTTTTGCTTCTTTTTCTTCAGAAAAAGAAGAGGTTTTTTACTTGTCTAAAACATCCAACCGCCGCCGGAGCGCGATCAGGTCGGCCCAGGCGAGGCGCTTGGCGCCGGGCGAGCGCAGGAGATAGGCAGGGTGGTAGGTCGCAAGCGCCGGCAATGGCGCGGCAAGGCCAGGGATTTCGATCTCCCGCCACGTGCCGCGCAGCCGCGTGATGCCGGCGCTCGTGCCCATCAGCGCTTTGGCCGCGAGACCGCCGAGCAGAAGCAGCAGGCGAGGCTGCACCAGCGCGATCTGGCGATGGAGAAAGGGGAGGCAGAGTGCGACCTCGGCGTCGGTCGGGCTGCGGTTGCCGGGGGGGCGCCAGGGGATCAAATTGGTGATCAGATAGCCGCCGCGATCGAGCCCGATACTGGCCAGCATCCGATCCAGCAACTGCCCCGAGGGGCCGACGAAAGGCTTGCCGATGCGATCTTCTTCCGCCCCCGGCGCTTCACCGATCAGCATCAGACCGGCTTCCGGGTTGCCGTCATTGAACACGAGATTGGTCGCCGTGTCACTGAGCGGGCAGCCATCGAAACGGGCCAGCGCCTCGCGCAGCGCGGCGAGCGAGGAACATGCCGCGGCGATCGCTGCGGCATGCGCGACCGGGGTGGGGAGCGGGCGGTTGGCTGTCGCTTGCGGCGTGGGTGCGGGCGCAGCCTCAGTGCGGGCGCGGGCCGGCGGGGCTGCGAAACGATCGATCGCCGCGTCGGCCAGCGCTTCGTCCGCGCCCCATTCCACTTGCAGCCGCAAAGCGGCGATCAGCGTCGCTCGGAGATCCATGAGCGGGGTTTTGCACAAAAGGCGATAATCGGCTAGACTTTCCCTTTCAGAAAGGAAGATGACGTATGGGTGAGGAAAATATCAACCGCGAGAGGATGGATTTCGACGTCGTCATCATCGGCGGCGGGCCGGCGGGGCTGGCGAGCGCCATCCGGCTCAAGCAGATCGCCCCGGAAACATCGATCTGCCTGGTCGAAAAGGGCGGGGAAATCGGCGCCCATATCCTCTCCGGCGCGGTGATCGAGCCGCGCGCGCTCGCCGAGCTGATCCCCGACTGGCAGGCCGAAGGCGCGCCGCTCGCAACGCCGGCGCGCGAGGACCGCTTTCTCTTCCTCACCCAAAACCGCGCCCACCGCCTGCCAACGCCGCCGCAGATGCATAATGCCGGCAATTATATCGCGAGCCTCGGCGATCTCTGCCGCTGGCTCGCTGCCCGCGCCGAGGCGCTCGGGGTCGAGATCTATCCCGGGTTTCCCGCCGCCGCCCTGATCGAGGAGGAGGGGCGCATCGCCGGCGTCGTCACCGGCGACATGGGCATCACCAAAACCGGTGAAAAAGGGCCGAATTTTCAGCCCGGCATGGAACTCCGCGCCGCCTATACCGTGCTTGCCGAGGGGTGCCGCGGCTCGCTCAGCAAACAGGCGATCGCCCGCTTCGGTTTGAGCGAGGGCGCCGATCCGCCGACCTTCGCGATCGGCGTCAAGGAACTTTGGGAGGTGCCGGCGGAAAACCACCGCCCGGGCGAGATCACCCACAGCATCGGCTGGCCGCTCGATCGCAAGAGCTATGGCGGCTCGTTTCTTTATCATTTCGGCGCCAATCTGGTCTCGTACGGCTTCGTCGTCGGGCTCGATTATCGCAACCCGTGGCTTTCTCCCTTCGAGGAAATGCAGCGGCTCAAGACGCATCCAGCACTCGCGGCGAATTTCGCCGGCGGGCGAGATCGGA
>JAKAQU010000341.1 GCA_021819535.1 Pseudomonadota bacterium
TCCGATCTAGGCGGCAATGAAGGCGGGCTTGCGCACCAGATCCTCGGGCGGATAGCCGCAGATCGAAAATTCCGGCGCGACCACGAGATCGGCGCCGAGCCTTGCCCCCTCGGCACGGACAGCACGGAGTTTTTCGGCGATCTCGTCCAGCGCGCCGAGGCGCGGGTTGATCTGAGCGAGCGCGATCTTCAGCGTATCCGCCATCGCCCGGCTCAAAAATCCTTGGCGGCGCCGTGACGGCGCAACAGGAATTCGCGCCCGAGTTTCACCCGCGGCACGCCATCATATTCGATGACATCGGCGGTGGCGTAGGTCTCGCTCCAGGCGTCGGGGATGAAGCTCCCGGTGCCGATGAGATCGATCGGCGCCTTGGCGTCAGCCATGACCCGGCATTTCTCGACCGTGAAGCCCGAGGAGACGACGATGGCGACGCGCGGGAAGCCGGCTTCGTCGAGCGCTTCGCGGAGACGCCAGACCGCGGCGGCGGAGACCCCGGTGCCGATCAGCGAGCGAAGCTCGGCGTCACTGCGATAGCGGCGAATGGCGCCCGGCGCGTGGCGTTCGAGAACGGCGTAGCTCTCACCGGGGCCGAGCCCCTCGATGAAGCGCCCGCCATGGGTGTCGAGCCTGATGGTGAGATCGCCGCGCGCCGCGAGATCGGCGAAATGGCGGCAGATTTCGAGCGCATCGGTGATCTCGCGGCCGAAATAATCGACGAGAACGGTGAGTTTTTCCTGAGGATAGGTCGCGCGGAACATTTCGGCGGCGCGCAGCGTCGAGCCGGCATAGCCGATCAGCGCATGCGGCATGGTGCCGAGGCCGCGCGTGGTCCCGAACCAATGCGCGGTTCCGTCATTGGCATTGCCGATGAAGCCGCGCGCCCCCTCGCGCTTTGCCGCGGCGCTGCCGATGGCGGCGGCATAGGCCATCATTTCCTGCATCTCCGCCCCGGCGCAATGCCGCGCTTCCATCGCGAGAAAACCGACCTCGGGAAGAGCGAGCGACATCTGGTAGGCGTTGTGGGCGGCGACACAGGGCGGGCCGAGCTTTTGCAGAAACAGGGTTTCGAGATCGGCGAGGGCGACGAAACTGCCGCTGAGATAGGCGATCGGCTCGCCGGCGCCGACCCAGGTGCCCTCGGCCCGCAAAAGCTCGATCTCGAACCGGGTCTCGCGCGCCCGCTCGACCTCGCGCAGCCATTCGACCATCAGCCGCGGCGCCGAAATCACCGGGCGGCGGAGGAACAGGGCGTAGGTGACACGCGCGTCACCGAAGTGCCTCGCGATTTCGCGGGTGCGGTTGAAATAGCTGTCGGTGCGGGCGGCGATATCCCGCTCGATCCCGGCGGGGGGCGCGGCCCGTGTCATTGCGCCGCCGTCGCCGTCGGATCGGGGGCGGTGCGGCGCGCGTGCAGCTCGGCGGCGAGCAGAAAAGCGAGTTCGAGCGATTGCCCGGCATTGAGCCGCGGGTCGCAAAACGTCTCATAGCGCACACCGAGATCGGCTTCCGTCAGTTGATGCGCGCCGCCGATGCATTCCGTCACGTTCTGTCCGGTCATTTCCACATGCACCCCGCCCGGCCAGGTGCCTTCGGCCTCGTGGATGTCGAAGAAGCCGCGCACCTCGGCGAGAATGGCATCGAAGCGCCGCGTCTTGAGCCGTGAAGCCGTGGTGATGGTATTGCCGTGCATCGGATCCGAGATCCAGAGCACGGGGATGCCAGAGGCCCGCACCGCGCGCACCAGCGGCGGCAACTTTGCCGCCACTTTTTCCGCCCCCATGCGGCTGATCAGCGTGAGACGCCCTGGCACCGCCTCGGGGTTGAGGGTCTCAATCAGGCGCAGCAACTCATCGGGCGCCGTCGAAGGGCCGACCTTGAGGCCGATCGGGTTCTTCACCCCGCGCAGAAACTCGACATGGGCGCCATCGGGCTGGCGGGTGCGATCGCCGATCCAGAGGAAATGCGCCGAACAGGCGTACCAATCCCCGGTGGTCGAATCGATCCGGGTCAGCGCCTGTTCATAGGGAAGCAGCAAGGCCTCGTGGCTGGTGTAGAAATCGGTTTCGCGGATTTGCGGCGTGGTCGCGCTGGTCATGCCGCAGGCGGCCATGAAGCCGAGCGTCTCGTCGATGCGCGCGGCGAGGTCGCGATAGCGCTCGGCGAGCGGCGAGCGTTCGACGAAATCGAGATTCCAGCGATGCACCTGATGGAGATCGGCATAGCCGCCGGAGGCGAAGGCGCGCAGCAGGTTGAGCGTGCCGGCGGATTGGAAATACCCGGCCTCCATCCGCGCGGGGTCGGGAATCCTCGCCTCGGCCGTGAAATCCGGGCCATTGACGATATCGCCGCGATAGCTCGGGAGGGTGACGCCATCCTGGGTTTCAGCGTCCGAACTGCGCGGCTTGGCATATTGCCCGGCCATGCGGCCGAGCTTCACGACAGGGACGCGGGCGCCGAAGGTCAGCACCACGGCCATCTGCAGGAGGACGCGGAAGGTGTCACGGATCACGTTGGCGGTGAAATCGGCGAAGCTTTCCGCGCAATCGCCACCCTGGAGCACGAAGGCGCGCCCGCTCGCCGCCTCGCCCAACGCAGCGCGGAGCCGCCGCGCCTCGCCCGCGAAAACGAGCGGCGGATAGCGCGTGAGCCGCTGCTCGACGGCAGCGAGCCGCGTCCCATCGGGATAGACCGGCGCCTGCCAGATCGGCCGCCCCCGCCAGCTCTCTGGCGACCAGCGGGAGGGAGAGGGAGCCGGAATGTGTTGAGCCATCATCCACCAGACCACGAAAAGCCTTCGCGCGAAGGGGTAATGCCTTTCCGCCGCCGCGGCAACTGGCGCGAAAGCGCGGGAGGAGTACCTCAGCTTGTAAAGTCACTCGGAGAGGTAGAGGTGGAGATCGCGTGCCTCTGGCTTCGAGAAAAGCATGCTACACAATAGCAATCCGGTGTGGCAGGCCTGTAATGGAATAAACCATGAATAACCCCGCCTTGGGCATCGAATAACGGCACCAATTGCTCAAAAAAACGGCCATCTTGAAATTGATATTTACGCCATGTGGCATACGCCACAAGATCGGCGATCTGTACCAATCTAGATGCACGAGAATCCACGAATAAGGGAACTTCTGCAAGATTTCGAAAGTGCCCCCATCGGCCTCCCAGAACCCGATACCGGCGAGCCAAACCCTGTAAAGGCTGCTCATGCTTAGACTCGTCCATAACGATCAATCCTCGCTGACCGTTTCCTGGAGTTTCATTATTTCGACGCTGTAGGTATAAATTAAAACGATTTCATGTGTCTTCGAATGCCAACTCAAT